>JAYQGD010000018.1:0-13389 GCA_038140415.1 Rhodospirillaceae bacterium | reverse complement strand
TCAATGAAAACACCCGCAATTATCCGGCCTCTCTGACCAAGATGATGACGCTGTACCTGCTCTTCGATGCTGTCGACCGGGGAAAGTTGACACTGAACTCGCCGTTGAAGGTTTCCCGCCGCGCAGCACGGCAGCCGGCCTCCCGGCTTGGCGTCAAGCCGGGCCAAGCGATTAGTGTGGAAGACGCCATCCGGTCGTTGGTTGTCAGATCGGCGAATGACGTGGCCGTTGTCGTTGCCGAAAACCTCGCGAAATCGGAACGGCGGTTTGCCCTTATCATGACCGACAAGGCGCGGCGCATCGGGATGAGCCGCACGACCTTCCGCAATGCCTCAGGCCTGCCGCACCGCGGGCAAATGTCGACCGCCAAGGATATGTCCACCCTGGCGCGCCGGCTGCACAAGGACTTTCCTCAGTTCTACCATTACTTCGCGGAAACCGAATTCAGCTATGGCGGCCGGACTTACCGGACCCACAATAAAGTCCTGAAAAGACTGGATGGCGCCGAAGGCATGAAGACGGGCTACATTCGCGCCTCCGGCTATAATCTGGTCACCACTGCCAAACGGTACGGTCATCGGCTCGTCGGCGTGGTGTTCGGCGGCAACTCAGTCCGCGCACGGGACCGCCTCATGACCAAGTTGATGAATGACGGCTTTGCCCAATTCGAGCCGGCGCAATTGGTCGCTGAGAAAGAAGACAAGCCCGCGAGCGAACCCGCTAAATCAGCCGACCCCATTTGGGGAATTCAAGTGGGCGCGTTCTACACCAAGTCCCCGGCCGTCGATCTGGCGCGAAAAATTTCCAAGACGTATGCCCACGTCCTCGGCGGCGGCCAAATAACCATCATGCCGCTGGAGAAATCCCGCAATCGGGTCCTCTACCGGGCGCGCATCCTGGGAGTCGAAAAAATCCACGCCTATCAGACCTGCCGTTTGATGAAGAAGCACAAGAAACCGTGCCTGGAGGTCAAACTGCCGGGCACCGTGGAGCTGGCCGAGTCCCGCTAACGCCGGCGGTGCAACCGGGCCAGAAACGCCTGGCGGTGATTTTGCCGCCAATCCTCAAAGTCCCAATCTTCATCCGTCAGCTTCATCCTTGATGACGCCACGTAGGCCGCAGCCTTAACCGGCGTTCCCTGAGCCGAGATCACCTGAAGGTTCTGCCGGTCGTAGCCGTCATTCTCAAAAGCGTCGATGCGGCGCACCGCTTCTTCGCCCATGCCTCGCACCAGGCAGCCCTTCACCTCGCTTCCTTCAGCCGGATAGATCCCCGGATAGGTCGCGTCCGCCACCCTGACCCGGCGGTACCCCGGCAGCGCGGCGGGGCGCAGCCGGACGGCGTCGAAGCGCTCCCCCGTTACCAGAGACAACACTTGCGGCTCCATCAGGGTGCCATAAACAAAAAAGGTGTAACGAGGGGCGGCCACCGGCGCTATCCGAAGTCGGGGGCGCCCATGCCGCTGAGCGTCAGCTGCTCCACCACCAGCGCCTTGAGCCGCTCCAGCCCGGCCTCGGTGTCGGATTCACACCGGACCACCAGGACCGGCTGAGTGTTGGAGGCGCGCAGCAGCCACCAGCCGTCATCGGTATCAACCCGGACGCCGTCGATGGTATTCACCTTGATCGCCGGGTCAGCGGTCAGCCGCGCTTTCACTTCTTCGACCAAATCGAATTTACGTTCATCGGGACAGTCAAAGCGCACCTCAGGCGTGTTGATCATCTGCGGCAGTGCATCCCGCATCTGATCCAGGGTTTGATCGCTGTGTCCCAGAATATTGAGCAGGCGGATCGCCGCGTAGAGCGCATCGTCATAGCCGTAATACTCGTCGGCGAAGAAAATGTGTCCGCTCATCTCTCCGGCCAATGGCGCTTTGAGCTCCGCCATCCGGCTTTTGATCAGCGAATGTCCGGTCATCCACATGACGGCGTTACCGCCGGCCTTTTCCACTTCGTCATAGAAGACCTTACTGGCTTTTACGTCGGCGATAACGGGACTGCCGGGCAAGCGGCTCAAAACATCCCGGGCCCAGATCACCATCAACTGATCCCCCCACAGCACCCTGCCTTGAGAATCAACCACGCCGATCCGGTCGCCGTCGCCATCGAAGCCGATGCCCAGGTCGCAATTGTTCTCCGCCACCAATTCTTTCAACTGCACCAAATTCTTTTCCACCGTCGGATCGGGATGGTGGTTGGGGAATGTCCCGTCCACCTCGCCGTTGATCAGATGATGAGCGCCCGGCAGCTTTTCGAGGAGGCTTTGCACAATATCGCCCGTCGCGCCGTTGCCGGGATCCCAGGCGACAGTCAGTTCCTTGCCCGGATTGAAGGATTGCAAAAGCTTGCTCTCGTAGGCGGCCACCATGGGCAGCATGCCGACGCTTCCGTCACCTTCGACATAATCACCTTCGGTAATCCGCCGACCGATTTCCTGAATGTCGCCGCCAAAGAACGACTTCCCGCCGAGCATCATTTTGATGCCGTTATAGTCCGGCGGATTGTGCGAGCCGGTGATCATCATACCGCCGGCCGCTTTCTGCATGGTCGTCGCAAAATACAACAGCGGCGTCGGGCCCTGTTCGATGACCAGCACCTGGGTGCCGGTCGACGCCAGACCAACAATCAGATTTTCCGCAAGCTCCGGAGAACTCAACCGGCCGTCATAGCCGACGCAGACAGTTCGGCCCGCGCCGAACTTGTCGGCCACGATTGAACCGAAGGCTCGCCCAATTCTCTCGACATCTTCGGCCAGCAGGGTCTCACCGACCACGCCCCGGATGTCATACTCCCGCAGGATGTTTGGATTGATGGGATCGCCCGCCACGGCTATCCGCCGGCCGTGATCGGCGGACGGCCGATGCAGTGGTAGTCAAACCCGGCGGCCGCCATATCTTTCGGATTGTAAATATTGCGAAGATCGACCAACACCTGCGCCGTCATGAGCGATTTGATCCGGTCCAGATCAAGGTTCCGGAACTCATTCCACTCGGTCACAATGGCCAGGACATCCGTCCCCTCAATGGCCTCATAAGCATTTGCACACCAGGTGACCCCTTCCATCATGTGCTTAGCCTCTTCCATGCCTTTTGGATCAAAAGCGCGGACCTCGGCACAGGCGTCCACCAGCGCGGGTACCAGGTCCAGACTAGGCGAATCCCGCATGTCGTCGGTGTTCGGCTTAAAGGTCAGGCCCAGGACAGCGACTTTCTTGCCCGTCAAGTCGCCGCCGGCCGCCTTGCGCACCCGGTCCACCAGGGACTGCTTCCGCTTTTCATTAATATCGACAACCGTCTCGACGATCCGGATCGGGCTGTTGGCATCCTGGGCGGTCCTCACCAGGGCTAATGTATCCTTGGGGAAGCATGAGCCGCCGTAGCCCGGTCCCGCATGAAGGAACTTGCCGCCGATCCGGCCGTCAAGGCCGATCCCCTTGGAGACATCCTGCACGTCCGCGCCCAATTCCTCGCAAAGATCCGCAATCTCATTGATGAAGGTGATCTTGGTCGCCAGGAAAGTATTGGCCGCGTACTTGATCAGCTCCGCCGTGCGGCGTGCAGTGAACAGGATCGGCGTCTCCAATAAAAAGAGCGGCCGGTAAAGCGAGCGCATGACTTCCTTGGCGCGGTCGCTGTGCGCACCGATGACCACCCGGTCCGGTCGCATGAAATCCTCAATCGCAGAGCCTTCACGCAGAAACTCCGGGTTGGAGACGACATCAAAGTCCCCATCCGGGTTTTCTTCCCACATAATGGCCTCGACCTCATCGCCGGTGCCCACCGGCACCGTCGATTTGGTGACAATCACGGTATAGCCGGTCATCGCCCGCGCGATCTCCCGCGCCGCTTCGTAGACGTAAGTGAGATCGGCGTGTCCATCACCCCGGCGGCTGGGCGTGCCCACGGCGATAAAGACCGCGTCGGCATCCGTCACCCCTTCGGTCAGATCGGTCGTGAATGACAGGCGGCCGGCCTCGACGTTTTTCTCCACCAAGCTGTCCAGTTGGGGCTCATAGATCGGAATCTCGCCGCCGTGCAGCTTGTCGATCTTGGAACTGTCTTTGTCGACGCAAACCACATCGACACCGAATTCGGAGAAACAGGCGCCGGACACCAAGCCGACATACCCCGTTCCGATCATCGCAATACGCATCTACCTATCCAATTCGGCGGGTGATCCACGCCGCCGCCTCTAGCTCAAGTATATTTGTTCAGAATTTCACGGATACGGTCCGCCATATCGTCCCGCTGGAGGGCGAAGGCGATATTGGCGCCGATATAGCCGATTTTGGAGCCGCAATCATGCCGCTCCCCGGCAAAACGGAACCCGCGAAACGGAATATCGCCGATGGTCCGCGCCATGGCGTCGGTGAGTTGAATTTCGTTGCCGGCGCCCTTTTCATGGCGGCTCAGCTCGGTAAAGACCTCGGGCTGCAGAATATAACGGCCGATAATCGACAGGGTGGACGGCGCATCCTTCGGATCAGGCTTTTCGACCAGGCCCTTAGCTTCGGCGACCTTGCCGTCATCGCTGATAACATCCAAGACGCCATAGCGGTTGGTGTGTTCCCGGGGAACATCTTCCACGGCGACCACGTTGCCGCCGATCTCCATATAGCAATCCACCATCTGTTTCAGACAGCCGGGTTTGGCGAGCACCAGATCATCGGCCAATAACACGGCAAACGGATCATTGCCGATATGGTTGCGTGCGCACCACACGGCATGCCCCAATCCCAGAGGGTCCTGCTGGCGGGTATAGGAAATCTGGCCGGGTTCGGGCAGCCAGGACCGGATGCCTTCCAGGGCTTCGGTTTTACCGCCGGCTTCCAGGGTCTGTTCCAGCTCGAAGCTGCGGTCGAAATGATCCTCAATGGCCGATTTCGCGCGGCCGGTCACAAAGATAAATTCCTTGATCCCGGCCTCCCGCGCCTCGTCCACCGCGTACTGAATGAGCGGCCGGTCAACGACGGGCAGCATTTCCTTCGGCATCGCCTTAGTGGCGGGCAAAAAACGGGTGCCCAGCCCGGCCACGGGAAAGACGGCTTTTCTGACGGGTTTAACCATTAAACCAAAATAATCTATTTGAACGTTCGACGCGCTGTTTTCTGCCACAGCCGGGTAGACGCGGCAAGCGGCTCTGTAAATTTGTCACCAAATTGAAATAAATATAGAAAATTGAAGCGCTTAGCGATGGTTCGCCCGGCGCCGTTCGCGCTCCCATTCCAGGATCATTTGCTGCGCCTTCGGGCACAATTTGAGATAGCCGGAAGACTGCATCACGTCTGACGGGCCGTCCAATGCCTTCACCGCCAAAATCTCATTTCGCGTCGCTTCGCACTCGAACGAGATATCCTGAACCCGGCCCGTCGCCGTTTTTATCCCCTGAAACCAACGCTTTGCGTAGTCCAGCTTCTCATTGAACTCTATTTCAAGGGCTTGCGCTTTCGCCGATTTCCCCTGCCCGGCCCGCTCCAACTTCATCTGGGCGCGCTTGATCCGGTTCACGTCCTTTACATATTCCTGGGCGCGCTTGTCCTGAACCGCATGGGTTCCTTCGTGCACAAATGTCCGCAAAAAGAACAGGGCGGACGAATAGCGTACATCCCGCCGGACGAACATCAACCGCTTGCCGTCATCGCTCAAAAGCTTGTTGTAGTACGCACCGGACGAATCGATGCTCCCGGCCCGAATGAAGTGCTTGGACGACGTATTGTAGTGAACCTCGTCGATGACATCGATGTATTGCTGCAATTCCTTGGGCAAACGCTTAGCCATATCAAAGGCGTGGCGGATAACGGAAAAGAACTTGCCGTTACGAACATCGGGATAGACCGAGCCGTAAATCAACTTACCGCCATATTCTCGGACATAGGGATCGGCAAATGACGACGCCGGCAGCTTGGCATACATACGTCGCTTGGCTTCCAAGATAACCGTCTGCACCACAAACTTCGGAGACGTGTCCTCGAAATTGCTACCGGCCATCCGCAGAACGTTTCGGTCCTTCTCCGCCCGCCACCCGGCATACCGGTGATACCGGTTGCCTTTGTATATCTCCATCACGTCGATAGCCGACAAATAGACGATGTCGGCCGGATCGGACGCGGCCAATTGCTTCAAAAGCGTATCGGCCTTTTGTTTCAGGTCGTCCTGATCCGGATCGCTGATCCGCTTGTCGAAGGTGATCCGGATATCGGGCACCGGGTGCGGGCTCGCCTGCTCTTCGGCGCCGGCCACCCGGCCGCCTTTGCAGCCTAACCGTTTCGCCGCCCATTGGCTTAGAGCATCCGTCAGTTTCGCCCGGGCGTCATCGGCCAGTCCCGCGCGGTATTTTCGGGACAGCCGCCGTCCCTCCTTATCGCCTGCGCGAAAGGCCAACTCCGCCCAAAACGCCGCGCCGAGACCAGTGTCATCCTTCACCATCCCGGCGGCGTAGGCCTTAGCCAGTTCCCGTTGCGCCGGGCCCAGCCCTGCCTCCGCCATCGGGACCAGGGTGCGCATCCCGTCGTCGGCCTTGCCGGTTTTCATATCGGCTAAGGCGCCTTTGAAGCTGGTGACAATCGCGTCCAGCTTACAATTGGCCGACGCCTCCCCGACCGGCAGCAAAGCGGCGGCCAAGCCAAATCCGAGTACGGCGATAAATTTAGCGTTCACCGTCATGACCCTAACAACAGGTCCTTGGCCTGATTGATCTTGGTTGCCAGGTACGTGGATCCGCCATGGTCGGGATGAATTTTACTCATCAACCGGTGGTGGGCTTCCTTAATCTCTTCCTCCGATGCGCCCTCTTCCAGGCCCAGAATTTCGAACGCTTCTTCTCTCGACATGCTACCGGAGGACGACGCACCACCGCCACCCGTGTTTGCGCCGGCGGCTTCCGCCCGATCATGCCACTCGTCGCCATGATACCGGTCGAGATACGCGGTCAGCACCTGCACGGATTCTTCGTCATCGGCACACGCCAGCAGCAACTCAAGCAACTGGTCAAGGTTTAGACTGCGGAGAGTCTGCCCGTCGAATTTGCCGAGGACTACCTCGCCGTTCATTTCCCCGGACCCATGATCCAAATACATCCGCAGGTATTTGGTCTCGATCTCGGACGTTTGCCCCGGCGCGCTAGCGCTACCGCCGCCGGAGGCGTTGGACATGCGCGACCAGTTCTTGGCCATCCGCGCCGCCTGACGCGCCCGCAGGAACCACGGCAGAATTGCCGGCAGGGCAAACAACAGCCACAGGAAGTTCCTGGTCAGAATGACCAGGATGACGAACAACACCACAAGAATGACGGCCGCCCACTTGAAGGCTTTAACCAAGGTGGACGGCGGCGCGTTCACGTACCATTTGGCGGCCAACAGAAATGCGGCAAGCAGGGCGACTCCGAGAACAAGATAGGCCATGATTCGGGCTACGATCCCTTTACCTGATGGGCGATCTGCAGAATGGCGCCGCCTTCTTTCTCGGCCAGATTTTCCAACGCCCGGCGTCCGCCTGCGGCGTAGACTGCCACGGCGCGCAACAATTCCCGGAGCGTTTGAGCGCTAAACGCGTCCAGCCGGCAATGCGCGCCATTGGTCAGCTTGGCGATCTGTTTGAAGGCGAATTCGGCGATCCGGTCATTGCCGTCCTGAAACAGAAACACCGGCACGCCCAGCAATCCCAGTTCACCCGCGATCGCGCCCAGTCGGTCCACATCCTCTTCGACACAGTCGCCGACAAAGACCAGCGCATCCACGGACTCCCGTTTTGTCTCGTCAACGGCGTGCTGGAGTACTTTGCGAATTTGGGTCTCACCGGCGAGGCAATAGACGCCCGTCATCTGTCGCAGCAACCCCTCCGGCTCCGGCGCCCAGGGCGAGGCTTTGAACTCCCCGAAGCCGCGGTAATACGCGAGCTGAATATCGAGCCCACCAAGATTGGCCGTCTCCTGGAACATCTCGCCCTGAAGCTGGCAGGCGGTATCCCAGGTCGGCTCCCGGCTGGCGGTAGCGTCCAGGGCAAAAATCAGCCGCCCCCGGCGATTGCCCGTATGGCGCACGGGCGTTGCCGCGACCTTGTTTAAAAAGGCCTGCACATCCTCGCTTGTCGACTTGGTGGGAAGCTTCCCGCCGCTCATTTCGGCCGTCTCCTGCGCCTGGGGCCTCCGGCCCGCCGGTGTCCGGTTGTTGTCTCCGATGCGCTTTATCTAGTCCAAAAGCAAACCGGGGCAACGAGTCTATCGCCGCCCCGGTAGCAACACAACTGTAACAGCGCCGCCTACTGCGTGTGATGCAATGTCCCCTTGGGCCGGAAAGAGTGGAAAACAAACGCGAAGGTCACATCGTGAACCTCGTCCATCAGACCGCGATCCGTCTTGCGTTGCACAACGACGTTGCCCACATCCTTGCCTTGGCTGATATCGGACGTATCCATGGCGGAGTTCTGACCGGGCGACCACGTTAGGACCAAGTCGTCTTTTTCAATCCGTTTCTCCCTGCGCAAAAGCGCCAGACTCCATGCCTCATCGCCGATGGCGATTACTCGTTCCAGCGCCCCGATATTCTTCGGCAGGTCACCCCGGTAGAGAAACGGCACGGACGAGCTGTCATAGCCGCCATAGGGGTTGTAGTTAAAGATGCGCCCCCGGAAATGAAGGATTTTCCCGTTGGGGAATCGCGCGGCAAATTTCTCCACGGATTCGAGCCGTGACGGCAGCATCTTGAGCTGCGTACCCGTATATTTGCCGACGATGGCTTCACCTTGGAACTGCTGCCACCAGCTCTCCGTGGTGCGGTCATACATCACCATGTCGGAGTTCCTAAGCTTGCCTGAAACGCCGAATTCGTGACGTTCGCCGTTGACCCGGGCGTCAAACACGATGGCCGAATTGCACAAGGGGCAATAGGTGACCGTGACCGGCACCCCGCCGACCCGGTCGTTGACGATCTCGGCGCGGGTGAGAATGCCCAACGGATAGGCCTTCGCCTCGCCATTGAGCTCGAAGCTAAGCACCGGCATGGTCGCGGGGAGGCTCTTCGCCTCCTTGATGTCCATGAATTCCGGATTGTCGATGGACCGAATACCGTCCTTCGGCACACCGCCAGACAGAATTTCCTCGAAATCAACAGACCTCTTGGTGAAGTCCGTCTTCGGCCATTCCCATTTCCATTGAGCCGGGCTCGCGAACATTTGGTCCGACAGGGTCACGGCCGCCACAACCGCCAGAAAAGCCACGACGAGTGTCCTGCCAGCATACTTTGAAAAGAATCTGTTCATCATGATTTCTAAATTTGCACCAGTGGAAAACCGGCGCAACTCACACCCGTTCACGTGTTGGTGAAAGAAAATGATCCGGCGGTCGTTATTTCGCTCTACAGGCCCGGCCTAAATTGCGATAAAGCCAGCATGTCCGTAACTGAAAAAATAGAGTGTGCGGTTATCGGCGCCGGCGTCGTCGGCCTGGCCGTCGCCCGAGCCCTCGCCCTGCAGGGCCGGGATGTCATCATCCTGGAATCCGAGAACGCCATCGGCACCGGTACCAGCTCCCGCAACAGCGAGGTCATTCACGCCGGGATCTATTACCCGAAGGGCAGTCTGAAAGCCAAGCTCTGCGTCCAGGGCAAGCACATGCTTTATGAGTACTGCGCCGCGCACGGCGTACCTCACAAGCGTTGCGGCAAACTGATTGTCGCCACCAATGACGTTCAGGATCAAACCCTGGAGGAAATCAAACAGAAGGCCTGGAACAACGGCGTCGAGGACCTCACGCGCCTGGAGAAAGACCAGGTCCTCGAACTGGAGCCTGACGTAAACGCCGTTTCCGCCCTCCTCTCACCGTCGACCGGCATCATCGACAGCCACAGTTTGATGCTGGCCTATCAGGGTGATGTCGAAGACCGTGGCGCGATGATCGCCTTCAACTCACCCGTGACGGGTGGACGTGCCGGCGCCGGCGGCATCGAGTTGGAGGTCGGCGGCGACTCGCCCATGACATTGGCCTGCGATATCGCGATCAACAGCGGTGGACTCCACGCGCAGAAACTGGCCGGCGCCCTTGAGGGATTTCCCGCCGAGCATGTGCCGGAAACCCATTACGCTAAGGGAAATTATTTCTCCTTATCCGGCAAAACGCCCTTCACGCATCTTATCTATCCGGTGCCGGAAGAAGCCGGACTGGGTGTGCATCTGACCCTGGACCTCGGCGGGCAAGCGCGATTCGGCCCGGATGTGGAATGGGTCGACGAAATCGCCTATGAGGTTGATCCGACGCGGGGCGACATCTTTTACGATGCAATCCGCAGCTATTGGCCCGCCCTCCCCGACAATTCTCTGACCCCCGGTTATTCGGGAATTCGCCCCAAATTGCTCGGCAAAGGTAACCCGGCGTCCGACTTTGTGGTACAAGGACCTGAGACCCATGGCGTGCAAGGCTTGGTTAATCTTTTCGGCATAGAGTCCCCCGGACTGACGGCCTCCATGGCGATCGCCGAAGAGGTTGTATCCCGATTGCCATAATGTCGCCAAGAACGCCGAGACAATAGGACCGATGAGCTGGTTATATTGAAGATGAAAGTTCAGCCAATTTTTCGCCCCCGATCTGTCTTTCTGACCGTTTTGGCCGCACTAGCCTGGTCTACCGCAGCCGTCGCACAAGCCCCGGCGCCGGCCCCACGGCCTGCGCCCGCTCCGGCTCCCGCTCAGACTCAAAACCAGCCGCCGCTTACATTTGATGAACATAACCCGCGCAAAGCCATGCGGGACTTCATCATCAAAATCGGGAAATTCTTCCGCGAGGTGAATCCGCAAGGCATCATCATGACCATGGGCGGGCTCAATCTGGTCGAGCAGGTTGACACGGAAGACGCCACCCGGCGGTCGCCACTCACCTCCTACATGCGGGCCATCGACGGCATCGTTGTCCGAAATCTGCATTTCCGCCCGCCGCAGGGAGACAACACGGATACACTTGTTGATGATCAAACTCACCAGGAAATGCTGCGGCTGGCCACGCTTGCCCAGCGGTATCGGGTCAAAATCTGGGTCACCGACTTTGCCGAAGACAAGGCCACGGCGGACCGAATTTTTGATCTCAACAGCGCTAAAGGATTTGTGCCGTTTCCTGTCCAAGATCCGATCGGACTGTTCGACATGATCCCGGATCATCCGACCCGGCCCTTCAAAGAGAACCATCACAACATTGTCGGCCTCAAAAACGTAGAGAATTTTCTGATGATGACCGACTCGGGCCGGTACGACACTGCGCAGCATTTTGTTCACGCGCTGTCCCAAACCAACTACGACGCCGTCATCGTGGATGTCTACCATCGCGGCCGTCATCCTCTGACCAAGGAAGATGTCCAAGGCCTGAAGTTCAAGAAGATCGGGTCCCGCCGGCTGGTGCTGGCGCATATGAACATCGCCCAAGCGGAATCACATCGGCACTATTGGAAATCTAATTGGCAGCCGGGCAATCCGGCCTTTATTGCGACGCCGGTGCAGGGGGCCCCGGATAAATATCACGTGAAGTATTGGTTTCGCGCCTGGCAGGATTTGATCACGGACACACCGGACTCATATGTGTACGGAATTTCTCAGCTCGGCTTTGACGGAATCGTGTTGGACGGCGTGGAAGGCTATCAGGTCCACGAAACCACGAAATAACCGGAAACCGCTGGTTCCTAGTTATTGATAATGCTCATCCCTTCGACAACAAACCCGTGTTCCGGCGGATAGCGATCCGAAATCAACTTGCGGGCTTCTTTCTCGGTCTTGGCAATAACATCCTGCAGCTGGCTATCCGCCCAATGATCGCCAAAAAATGCGTGGCTTTCATTGGCCTTCACCAGAGCGCGCACCTCGCGGTTATACAGGCTGACTGCATAGGCTTTTAGACCTTCGGTGATGGTGGGTTGAAGCATGATGCACCCCTTTCCAAGAGACGGTGGTCACCCGAACCGGCAAAGTCACTTACCGGTTGTTGGAAGCTTCAAGCGTATATGAGGAAAGTTTAATGTTTCGTTTTTATGACGGTCAGGCATTCGCCCGTTTGTCGAACACGGCCTCGAGCCCCGCCATTAACTGTTCGCCGGCTTGACCGCCGTCGCCTTTGAGGTCCTGGGACATGATCACCTGCATCGTATGGGCATGCAGGAAAATGACCTCTACATCTGTCGGGCCGGCTTTGCCGTCCAGCGCCTCGATATAGCGGCAGAGCTGGTTGCCGACGATGGTCATCAGATCATAGCCGAAACTGCCGCCCTGACCTTTGATGTCGTGAGCCAACTGAAATACGGCGTCCAGATTTTCCGGCGTCGACCCGCCATCTTCTTTCAGGGCCGTGCAGGCAGCCATCAGTTTGCCGATATCTTCCGCCGCCCAGTCGACATAACTGTCCGCGAGATCGGCAATCACCTGTTCAGCGCGTTCGAGCGCTTCCGCATCAACGGCGCCTTTTCCGCCGACGGTGACCTTTTGGTTCAAGGTTTGCGGCGGCCTGATTAATTTTGGTCCGTCATCAGCCATTACGTAATATCCGGCTATGTGGTTTTGGGGTGCGTCTATTTGTCACAAGAAACTGCCTGAACTCAATTACAAAATCAATTGTGGTGAACCTATTTCTACGAATTCCAAATCCAGGTTAGTTGAATAGAGCGGATATCTCGTCTTGTGACAGCGCGGCTTCTTCAGCGGAAATTTCGCGGGGCTCATCCGCCGACTCCGCCCCTTCAACCGGCTTACGGCGGTCTTTCCCGTTGAATTCAACCTGCTGACGCCGGCGATCCGGACCGAAGTAAGACTTGGTTTTCACAAACTCCCGAGGCTTGTCGATGATCATCTTGATCCGGGCGTAGAGGGAATGCGCCGAAATCGGTTTCGCCAGGAACTCGTTCACGCCTGAATCCCTGGCCTCAACCACTTTGTACATTTCCGTATGACCGGTCAGCATGATGATCGGCACGAAAGGATTGGGACTGTCGCCGCCGGTCCGTACAAGCCGGACAAAATCCAACCCGTCCAGCGGCGACATGTTGAGGTCGCAAATAATCATATCGGCGGAAAAATGCTTCAATTCCTTGAAAGCATCCGCGCCGTCCAAGGCTTCCCGGCAATTTTTCGCGCCCAAGGCATGCAGGATGGTCTTCACCAACGCCCGCATATGCTTGTTGTCATCGACAATCAGGAAGTTAAGCCGTTCTAAATTATAGTCTTTTTCAGCCACTTGAGACCCTATTCGGATACGGTTTTCGAACCCGTCCGCGCCGGAACGGAGTGTTCAGTTTTTTTAAGATGGGGAGGGTCCGGAAAAATTAAAGGGGTAAAACGGCAACTTCCGGACAAAAATATCCGCTACAAAAGGCCCAGATTCCTGAGCTCTTCCATCATTTCCGGCGGCATTTCGTCATGTTGAACGT
>JAYQGD010000017.1:0-13754 GCA_038140415.1 Rhodospirillaceae bacterium | reverse complement strand
CCGGGGCAAAACGAGGCGTGAATAGCCGCAAGTTCTATCGCCGGTTAATCAGCCAGGCGGATCACAGATTTGCAGAGTACTTGGATGGCTTTGACGAATAGGAAGTAGACGATGGCAAAAACCTACGAAGACGTCCTGGCAACATTTTCTCCCAAGGATCAGGCGGATATCAGAGCCGGAACCCGGAAATTAATGGCCGAGTATGCGACCATTACCGATCTGAGAAAGGCGCGGAACAAGACCCAGGTGAACGTGGCGAAGGAGCTCAAGGTTCAGCAATCCACGGTTTCCCGGTTGGAAAAACAAACGGATATGAAACTTTCCACCCTCCGCCAGTATATCGAAGCCATCGGCGGTGAATTGGAACTGGTCGCCCGCTTCCCGGAAGAGGGCGCTCTGACGATCAAAGGGCTGGAGAAGCTTTAACCGCTCAAGTTCACCTCTCATTGCATCAGGCATGGACTTCGCCGCCGCCGTTTTCTATGCTCCCGCCAAGCCTGAGGAACCCAGCATTTAAGGAAAAATATGACTGATCTTCCCTCGTCCGTGGACGCGACCGTGGAGCTTTTGCGCGACGGTAACTACCTCGCCAACCGCAGTCTGGCCACGTCCCTCTATCTGGCGCTCAGCCTGGGCCGCCCTCTCTTTCTGGAAGGGGAGGCCGGCGTCGGCAAGACCGAGATCGCCAAGGTCCTCTCCGAAACGTTGGGGCGCAAATTACTGCGCCTGCAATGTTATGAAGGGCTGGATGTCACCACGGCGGTTTACGAGTGGAATTATTCCCGCCAGATGGTGGAAATCCGGATGGCGGAAGCGACCGGGGAGCGGGATCGGGACGCGCTGGAACACGATATCTTCAGCGATGAATTCCTGATCAAGCGGCCGCTTCTCCAGGCGCTGGAGCCCGATATGGCGGGCCCGCCGGTGCTGCTGATCGACGAATTGGACCGGACCGATGAGCCGTTCGAAGCGTATTTGTTGGAGGTGCTGTCGGACTTCCAGGTGACCATTCCGGAGCTCGGCACCATTGCCGCCGAAAAGCCGCCGATCGTGGTTATCACCTCCAACCGGACTCGCGAAATTCATGACGCCCTGAAGCGCCGGTGTTTCTATCATTGGGTCGATTATCCGAGCGTCGCGCGGGAGCTCGAAATCTTGAGGGTCAAAGCGCCCGAGGCGGCTGAAATTCTATCACAAGAGGTCGTCGGCTTTGTCCACGAGCTCCGCAAGATGGACCTGTTCAAGCTGCCGGGTGTGGCGGAAACCCTGGACTGGGCCAACGCGCTGACCCAGTTGGACTGCCTGTCTTTGGATCCGGAGACCGTCAACGATACCCTGGGTACGCTTCTCAAATATCAGGACGATATCCAGAAGATCGAAGGCAGCGAGGCCACCCGCATCCTCAAGGAAGTTAAGTCGGAGCTCGCCACGGCGAGCGCTTAAACCTGCTGCTGCGCCATGGCTGAAGAGACTCTCCCGCCCCAACTCCCCGATGTGCCCGACGACGGCATCGGCGGGCGCATGGCGGAAAACATCATGCATTTCGGCCGGGTTCTGCGCCGCGCCGATCTGCCCATCGGGCCGGGCCAGGTGTTGGAGGCGATCCGCGCTGTCTCTGCGGTCGGGTTCGGGAGCCGCGGCGATTTCTACTGGACGCTGCATTCGGTTTTCGTGAACCGCCGCGACCAGCGGGAAATCTTCGATCAAGCGTTCCACATCTTCTGGCGCAATCCGGACATCCTGGAAAAGATGATGCAGCTGATGCTTCCGGATATCGGTTCGTCCCAGGATATCCCGGATGCGGAGGAAATCTCGCGCCGGGTCTCCGAAGCTTTGTCGCCGGGCCAGAACGACAGTGGCGAAGTGCAGGAGCAGGAAGAGATCGAATTCGATGCGACCCTGACCTGGAGCGCCGGGGAAACCCTTGCCACAAAAGACTTCGAGAAAATGTCGTCGGACGAGATCAAGGAAGCCCTGGCCGCGATCAAACGCATGCGCCTGCCGATCATGCAGGTGCCGACGCGGCGCTACCGGCCGCACCCCGCCGGCTCCCGCGTGGACATGCGCCGGACGCTTCGGGCGGCGCTGCGCTCCGGCGGCGGCTATATCCCCCTGATGAAGCGGGAACGGCGCTACCGTCATCCGCCGCTGGTCATCGTCTGCGATATCTCCGGCTCCATGGAGCGCTATTCCCGGATGCTGCTGCACTTCATGCACGCGGTGACCAACGACCGGGACCGGGTCTTTACCTTCCTGTTCGGCACGCGGCTGACCAACATCACCCGCTATCTCCGCTACAAGGACGTGGATGCGGCCCTGGAAAAGGTCGGCGAGGCGGTGGAGGACTGGTCCGGCGGCACCCGCATCGGCGCCTGTGTCCACGACTTTAACCAGAACTGGTCGCGCCGGGTTCTTACCCAAGGGGCGGTGATGCTGCTGATTTCCGACGGGTTGGACCGGGACGAGGCGACCGGGCTCCACGAGGAAATGGACCGGCTGCATAAATCCTGCCGCCGGCTGATCTGGCTAAATCCGCTCCTCAGGTACGAAGGATTTGAGCCGAAATCCGTTGGAATCCGGGCGATGCTGCCCCATGTGGACGAATTCCGCACCATCCACAATCTGGACAGTTTGCGTGATCTCACCCGCATCTTGAGCGAACCCGCCCCCCGGCAACGGGACGGTATCGTGCTGCCGAAAGACACAGCCGCTTAAATCCTTTGTTTACCAATGGGTTGCGATACTTCACGCGGGAAAAAACGTGTGGGTGATTGCGGATTCGATGGCGGGAACGTCGAACCTCGGAAAACGTGTATTCGGACATGAGCGAATAGTCTCGGTGCGCCCTGGTTGGGTGCTGCCATGAGTTCGCTGTTGGTCCTGGGCGGCGCCGCGCTGTTTCAAGCGCTGACCGCGATCCTTGCGTTCCGCCTGATCTGGAAAACCACTTGGCAGATACCCTGGACATTGATCGCTATAACCTTCGGCTTGCTCGCCGTCGAACGCAGCACCGAACTGAAGGGTATCGTCCACGGCCTAGCGTCATTGCCCGGCGTCAGTGTCGCCGATTTGACCGGGCTTTGGGTCTCGGTCTTCTTTTTTGTCGGCATGATCCTGATGGGCCCCATGCTGGTCGCCCGCGAACGTCATGAAAACGAACTCGGCACCAGCCAGGAAAGCCTGGACGCGCTGAACGACAACGTCAATCGCGTTGTCGACGAGAAGGCCGCCTTGGAATCCGAAAAGACCGCGCTCCATGGCGACAAGGTCCGGCTTGAAAGCGAGGCGGCGGTCCTGCGCGAGGAAAAAGACGCGCTTTCGACGGAAGCCGAGGCCCTTAAAGGACGCACCTCTTTACTCGAGGGCGAGGTCGATGGTCTTAAGCAAACCAACGCCAAACTGGAAGCCGACGTCATCCCGTTGCGGGAGGCCTCTGACCGGTTTGCCCATGTGTTCGAGGAATCGCCGATCGGCATGGCCATGATCCGGGGCGGCGAGGGGCTGTGGCTGGTCAACAAGGCCTTGGCCTCCATGCTGATCTATACCAAGGAAGATTTCATCGGGAAGACGTTGCTGGATTTCGTTGATCCCCGCGATGAAGACCTTCTGGGATCCGACAATGACTTTATGGAAATCCGTCTGCTGCGCAGCGACGGTTATTTCATCTGGACGCTCTTGAGCCGTACTTCACTCCGCCAGGGAACAGACGGCACCGACTACACCATCTATCAAATCCAAGATATCACCGACCGGAAGCTGGCCGAGGAAGCGGCGGCGGAAGGCCAAGCCCAGACCCAAACCCAGGCCCATGGCGATACGCTCAGCGGTATGTTCGAGGCCACCCACGACCTGGCCATTCTCCTTGATTCCCAATTGCACGTGATCACCGCCAACACCCGGTTCTGTGAGCGGATCGGGGTGCCGTTGGAAGAGTTGATCGGCACCGACCCGTTCGCGGTCTTCGGTGAACCCGACGCTTCCCGTCGCCGGGATGCGGTACGCAAGGCTTTGGAGACTAAAGAACCGATCCAGTTCGAGGATCAACGGCAAGGCCGCTGGTTTGAAAGCAACTACTATCCGATTCTGGATGATGCCGGTGAGATCATTCAATTGGCCGGCTTCGCCCGGGATATTACGGCGCGGAAACGGTCCGAGGATCAGCTCAGGCGCGATGTTAAAATCCAGGAGCTGGTTTCCGCGATAACGGTCGGCACGGCCGGCCGGTCATCATGCGCCGAAGCCTTTCAGTTCGCCTTGGACGAGGTCTGCCGCCGGACGGGATGGCGCGTCGGGCATCTATATCTCGCCGGCGCCGAGGCGACCGATCCCTTAACGAGCAGCGGTCAGTGGCACCTGGATGACGAAAAGCGCTTTGAGGCTGTCGTCAAGTTTACCGAGGAAAATCCGATCGGGCTGGGCGAGGGCAATGTCGGCCGCGTCCGGGCCAATGCGAGATGCGCCTGGACCCATATCGTCAACGCCAAGTCGCCTAAGGCGCGCAGCAAGGTTCTCTATCGCACCGGCTTGCGTTGCGCGATCATGGCGCCGGTCATTGCCAACGGCAAAGTCTATGGCGTGTTGGAGTTCTTCGCCGACACGAGGCTGAAGCGTGATCCGCACATGCTGGAGGCGATGGCCAAGATCGGCATTCAGTTGGGCCGGGTTGTCGAGCGGGAGCAATCGGACGACGCCATCAGACACAATGAAAAACGCTTCCGGGATTTTGCCGCCGCGGCGGCCGACCGGTTCTGGCGTACGGACTCTCGCCATCGGATCGCCTCGATCTTCAAGCCCGTCGGCGTCTTTGATGTGAAGGAAGTGGACATCGTCGGCAACCGCTTCTGGGATACAGAAGCAATCGAATTCCTGAATGGCGAAGGCCAGCGCCTCAACGAAATCTTCGCCAATAAAAAACCGTTCAAAGACGCGACTGTTAAGGTCAGAGGCTCATCGGGAGATTTGATCGCCCTTTCCTTCAGCGCGCTCCCGGTCACCGGTGAAGATGGAAAGTTCGAAGGCTATCACGGTACGGTTTCGGACGTCACCGGCCGGGAAGCGGCTGCAGGGCGGTCGGAGAGCCTGCAGGATATCTTCACGGAGTCCATGGCCGGATTGCCCGTCGGATTCATCATGTGGGATCCGGACAGCCGGTTTGTTGCGGCCAACGACAAGTTCAAGGAAATGTACCCGCCGTTCGCCAAAGTCCTAAAGCCCGGCATTCTCTATGCGGATTTTATGGCTGCCTGTGCAAAAACCGGGTTCGTGCCGGCCTCCGTCGGCAGGGAGGATGAGTGGGCCCGGGAGCAGGTGAAAAATTATTCCGAGGAACATACCGAAAGAGAATACCAGTACGCCGACGGGAGCTGGTCACGCGCCAGGCGTATGTGTCTTAAAGACGGCAGCATGATCGGCTTTCACAACGGCATCACCGATCTGAAGACGGCGGAGTCCTCACTTAAAGCGAGCGAAGAGCGGTTCCGGGATTTTGCCGCCGCCGGCGCCGACTGGTTCTACGAGCAGGATGCCGATCTTCGCTACACTTATGTTTCCGATAGCCCCCTGTTCGAAGTCGGGTTGGAGGCGGAAGACTATCTCGGCAAGACCCGGGAAGAACTCATGGCCGAGCACAATATAGAATACGATCCCACCGAGTTGACGCGGATCAATGCGCTGATTGCCAATCACGAACCGTTTGATGGTTTTGAGGCCATGGTGCCGACCGAAGGCGGCCGCCGGCATGTGGAGATCAACGGCCGCCCCATATTCAACGCCGCCGGTGAATTCACAGGATATCGCGGCGTTGGTCATGACATCACCCTGCAACGGGAAGCCGCCACCGTTCAGCAAAGCGCCCGGCGGGATACGGAAATCGCCAACCGGGCAAAATCCGAGTTTCTCGCCAATATGAGCCACGAACTGCGCACGCCGCTCAACGCCATCATCGGGTTTTCCGAGTCCCTGGTGGAGCAGGTGTTCGGCCCCATGGCCAATGCAAAGCAGACGGAATACCTGGAGCATATCCGCGACTCGGGCCAGCATCTCCTGAACCTGATCAACGACGTTCTGGACGTCTCCGCGATCGAAGCCGGCAAGCTGGAACTGCAGGAAGAAAATGTTGATCTGAAGGCCGTTGCTGAGGCCGCCGTGATGATGGTGCGCCCCCGGGCGGGGACCGATAAGATTCATTTGGCCAACTTGATGGAATTTGATGTCCCCCATGTTCGCGGGGATGAAACCCGGCTTAAGCAAGTGCTGGTCAATCTTCTGTCCAATGCAGTGAAATTCTCGTCCGAAGGCGGCATGGTCACCTTAGGGATGGAGAAGGGTGAAGATGGCAGTCTGACCATCTATGTCACCGATACCGGCATTGGCATGAGCGCGGCCGAGATCAATCACGCCATGGAAACTTTCGGCCGGGTTCAGGAGACCGGACAGGCCGACGAAGAAGGCTCCGGCCTCGGTCTGCTGCTCAGTCAAGCGCTGGTGCGCGCCCATGGCGGCGATCTCGTCGTCGATAGTCAGCCGGGCGCCGGTACGACCGTGAAAGTCATCCTGCCCAAGGATCGCATCCTATCTTAAGCCGGATCACCGGCTGGTAAATTCCCTATTGCTTGGACTACACTGTAGGCAAAGGCGGCCCGTAGATGCCGCCGGTAAACAGTGATAACAGGGATAGGGACTATGGCTTCCGGTTCAACATATGACGACGTCTATCGCCGCTCGCTCGACGATCCAAACGGATTTTGGGGGGAGGTCGCTGAAGAGCTCCATTGGGACAAAAAATGGGACAAGGTTCTGGATGACACGAACCCGCCCCATTACCGCTGGTTCTCCGGCGGAGAGCTCAACACCTGTTACAATGCGCTGGACCGGCATGTAGAGAACGGCCGCGCCGATCAGGCGGCATTAATCTACGACAGTCCGGTGACCGGCGGAACCGTCAAAACCTATACCTATCGGGAACTGCGTGACGAGACCGCCAAGTTTGCCGGCATTTTGCGGGACGCCGGCGTCGTCAAGGGCGACCGGGTGATCGTCTATATGCCCATGGTGCCGGAAGCCGCCATCGCCATGCTGGCCTGCGCGCGGCTGGGCGCCATTCACTCGGTGGTGTTCGGCGGCTTTGCCTCGAACGAGCTGGCGGTTCGCATTGACGATGCCCAGCCCAAAGCCATTGTCACCGCGTCCTGCGGGATCGAAGTGAACAAGGTGCTGCCGTACATGCCGCTCCTCAACGAGGCGATAAACCTCTCCAAACATAAGCCGGAGAAAGTGGTGGTGCTGCAGCGCCCGGAGGAAACGGCTGAGCTGGATTCGTCGCGGGACATCAATTGGACCGAGGCCATGGAGACGGTCGAACCTGCCGATTGCGTAACCGTAAAGGCCACCGATCCACTCTACATTCTCTATACATCCGGTACGACCGGCATGCCCAAGGGCGTGGTGCGGGACAATGGCGGGCATGCCGTGGCGCTCAACTGGACCATGAACGCCATCTACGGTGTCGATGCCGGCGATGTGTTCTGGGCGGCGTCTGACGTGGGCTGGGTCGTGGGGCACTCTTATATCGTCTATGCGCCTTTGTTGAAAGGCTGCACGACCATCTTGTTCGAAGGAAAGCCGGTGGGCACACCCGACGCCGGCGCGTTCTGGCGGGTGATCGCCGATCACAAGGTGCGCACCATGTTCACCGCGCCGACGGCGTTCCGGGCGATCAAGCGGGAAGACCCGGACGGTAAGCTGCTGGCAGAATATGATCTCAGTAAGTTCGAGACGCTGTTCCTCGCCGGCGAACGGACCGATCCGGATACGTTGAAATGGGCGGAAGATATGCTCAAGGTGCCGGTGATCGATCACTGGTGGCAGACGGAAACCGGCTGGTCCATCGCAGCGAACTATGCCGGCCTTGGACTGTTGCCGATAAAGGCCGGGTCGCCGACCAAGCCCGCCCCCGGCTGGGATCTGCAGGTCTTGAATGAACAGGGTGAACAGATGGAGGCCGGCGAGATCGGGGCGCTGTGCGCCAAACTGCCCATGCCGCCAAGTAGCTTGCCGACCTTGTGGAATGCGGAAGACCGGTTCGTCGAGAGTTATCTGGAGGAATATCCGGGCTACTACAAAACCGCGGACGCGGGATTCATTGATGAAGACGGCTATGTCTTCGTCATGGCGCGGACCGACGACATCATCAATGTGGCGGGGCATAGGCTCTCCACCGGCGCCATGGAAGAAGTACTGGCGAGCCATGCTGACGTGGCGGAATGCGCCGTCATCGGCGTGGCGGATCAGCTCAAGGGGCAATTGCCTGTCGGCTTTCTGGTGCTGAAAGCCGGGGTGGACCGGGACGGCGCGGACATCGTTGCCGAGACCGTGCAGCTCGTCCGCCAACAAATCGGGCCGGTCGCGGCCTTTAAGCAGGCGGCGGTTGTGGACCGGCTGCCGAAAACCCGGTCCGGTAAAATCCTGAGGGGCACCATGCAGAAAATCGCCGACCGGGAAGATTACCGGATGCCGGCGACCATCGATGATCCGGTGATTTTGGACGAGATCGAAGTGGCCCTCGAAGGGTTGGGACTGGCCGGCGCCAGGAAGGACTAAAGGGCCGGCTTAGTCATTTTGTTTGAGGGCCAGCTTGGGCTTAATCAGCCCAAAGAAGACATCCTCGCCGATATACTGCCAGCCCAGATGATTGTTGCAGCCGCGGCAGAGCACGATTTTCCAATCGAACCCCTTAAACCAGGTGAATTCGCCGCTCGGTTCTCCCACGGCGGCGACGCCAGGCGCTTCCTTAAAGCAAAGGATGGTGAATACCTGGCCTGCCGGGTTGAACACGGTGTGTTCGTGATCCTGGTTCCGGCGGATGGCCCATCGGGTGCGGGTGATCTCCGCGTCGCAGGCCGCGCAATGCAGCGTGTCGTCGTCAAGAACGTCGGTTTCCCGGCCGGTGCCGGTGTCCGGTGTATTGTCCAGCATGGACGCAGGATATCACTGCTTAGTCGACGTAGGGATTTTTTCCGGTCCGCATCAAAAGCCGGATGGGGATGCCGGGCAGATCGAAATCCTCTCGGATGCCATTTATGAGGTAGCGGCGGTAATCCTCGGGCACGGACTTTCCCCGGCTGGAAAAGACGACAAACGTGGGCGGCCGGGTTTTAGCCTGGGTCATATAGCGCAGCCGCAGCCGCCGTCCTTGGACGAGAGGCGGAGGATGCCGTTCGGTCATGAATTCCAGCCACTGGTTCAGCTTGGAGGTGGAGACCCGCCGGTTCCAGATATCGAAATATTTGAAGGCTTCGGGCACCAGATTGTCGACGCCTTTGCCGGTGAGCGCGGATAAGGTGACCACCGGCACGCCGCGAATTTGCGGCAGGGAGGTCTGCAGCCGGTCCTCAAGGTCCTGGCGGCGGTCTTTCTTCTCCTTGACCGAGTCCCACTTGTTGACGGCGATGATCAGGATGCGGCCTTCCTCAATCACCTGACGGGCGATGGTCAGGTCCTGCTTTTCCAGCATCACATTGCCGTCCAGGACCAGCACCACCAATTGTGCGTATTGGATGGCGCGGTAGCTGTCTTCCGCCGACAGGGTCTCCACCTTGTCCTGTACCTTGGCGCGGCGGCGGAGGCCCGCCGTATCGACGAGCCTAATCGGCCGACCTTCCCAGGACCATTCCAGGGTAATCGAATCTCGCGTGATCCCGGCTTCGGGGCCGGTCAGCATCCGGTCCTCGCCGATGAGCCGGTTGACCAGGGTGGATTTCCCCACATTGGGCCGGCCGACAATGGCCATCTGAAGAACACCGGTATTCCCGGTCTCCTCCTTCTCTTCGCCGTCCCAGTCACCCGGTTCCAGCAGCGGGTCGATCTTTGCCGGCGCAGCGTCCTCTGCCGCTGCCGCATCGGCATAGGGCTGAAGCACTGCGTAAATTTCCTCCATGCCGTCGCCATGTTCGGCGGACACAGCGAGCGGCTCGCCAAGTCCCAACTGGAACGCATCATAAAATCCAGATTCTCCCGACCGGCCCTCATATTTATTGGCGACCAGCACGACCGGCGTCTTCTGCGCGCGCAGCCAATTGGCGAAATGACTGTCCAGTGGGGTCACGCCGGCCCGGGCGTCAATGAGGAACAGGGCGACATCCGCTTCTTCAACGGCCCTATCCGTCTGCTGGCGCATGCGCGCTTCCAGCCGGTCGTCATGGGCGTCCTCGAACCCGGCCGTATCGATCAGCTTGAAAGACAGATCGCCGAGTGATCCCTCCGCTTCGCGGCGATCACGGGTCACACCCGGCGTATCATCGACAATTGCCAGCTTCTTGCCGGCGAGCCGATTGAACAGGGTGGACTTGCCCACATTGGGCCGTCCGACGATGGCGACGGTCAGTGTCATGGTCTAGAGATAGTTTAAGCGTTAGCGATAGGCAACGAGGTCGGCGTCATCGCTCAGGAAAAACACGGTTCCCTTGGCGACAATCGGGCTGATGGTGACACCGTCCGGCATTTCCACCTTGCCCAATACCTTGCCGTTATATGGCGAAACCGACATGGCCTCGCCGCTTGAACCGGCCACGATCAGCCGGTCGCTGATCAGAATTGGACCGGTCCAGATAATCCGGCCTTCCTTGTCTTCCGGGTCTTCCCATTGCGGCAAGGGCGTCACCCAGTGAATGCGGCCCGTGCGCCGTCCTAGAGCTACGAGCTCCGAGTTGTTGGTGAGCACAAAAATAAACTCGCCGGCTACCCACGGGGATTCTATGCCGCCGATTGCGCGGTCCCAAATCCGCCGTCCGGTTCGAAGGTTGATGGCGGTGATTAGATTGCTGTTGCTGATCACGGTGACGATCCCGCGATCAATCACCGGCCGGCCGCGAATGGAAGACAGCAAGGTTGTCGAATTCGGCCTGCGAGCGCCGGCCAGTGAATCGCTCCAAAGCTCCTGACCGTTCTCCACCTTCAGGGCCGCGACTTCGCCCGAGGAATAGGGGACGACGACAACACCGCCATCAACCGCCGGCGCGGCGCCGCCGAGAAAATTGGTGCCTTCCTCAATGCCGGCATGGTTCCAGAGGGTTTCGCCGGTGGACCCGTTCAAGGCAAACAGCTTATTGGTCAGGGTTACCGCAAAGACCCGGTTGCCCCGAACTGCAGGTGGCGCCCGCATCGGTGTGCCGACATTCCGGCGCCACAATATTTTTCCGTCTGCAACGTTGAGGGCGATGACCTCGGCAAAACCGGTGGTCACGAATAACTTCCCGTTTTCCACGGCCAAGCCGCCGCTTACATGGCCATCGTCTTCGTGATCGGGAATCAGATCGACTTCCCAGGCCTCATCACCGTTGTTGATATCAAAGGCGCGCACCACCGATTCCGAGTCCATGGTAAAAATGCGGTCACCTGATACGACTGGCTGGGTGATGAGCTTGTCATCGGTGCTGGAGCCCGAGCCGATGCCGGTGCCCCAAATCTCCTGCAGCCGGTCACCCACTTTAATGTGGTGCATGGCGTGGTTTGGATATCCGCCCGCTTGAGGCCATTCCTGGTTGGGTGTCGGCGCGGGCAGGCGGATAGTCTCGGTTTCGGTGCCGGCATCAGGTTCGAGGGTCTGTTCATGGACCAGGATAGAGATGCGTTCTCCGGGCAGTGGTTTCTTTGTCTTAGTGCCCAGGAACGTGTCACAGCCAAAGAGGGCCAAAAGGCACAAGCCGATCACGGAGAGTTTGGATATCTGCAGCATCTGTTTGTCGCTTTGCGGCTAGCCGCCCAAAATAGCGGACATTTCAGCGGCTCGCGCCCGCACGCCGCCGGGCGCGGTCACATCATCCGCCAGTTCCCGGAAAAGTTTCTTCGCGTCTTCCACTTTACCCTGCCGATGGGCGAGAAGAGCGGCAATTTCCTTTGCCGTGTGGCGGAACGGGTTCGACGGGGAGAGGAGCGGCTGAAGCCGCCCGCTAATGGCCGAAGGGTCTCCCTTGTCCAGTTCCTGCAGGGCCGAAAAGACGGTGGCGAGGTCCCGGTATATTTGGTCGATGGACTGATCAACGGCGATTGCCGTATATTCCGCGGACGCCGCAGCCGTATCTCCTTTGCCCGCCAAAATCGCCGCCTTATTGAAGCGCGCCAGCAAGGCGTATCCTTCGGTCCCCTCCGCCTGGAGCTTGGTCAGGATCGAGAGTGCTTCTTCACTTTTGTTATTGGCGTCGGCTTTGAGCGCAGAAGAATAGAGCGCACTATCATCGGCGCGGCGGTTCTGATCGTAGGCCTTCCATCCCTGGAACGCCGCAACGGAGCCGACCAGAATCACGATCAGGCCGATAATGTAATTACCGTACTTTTTCCAAAGGGTTGCGTACTGTTCCTGACGCAGCTCTTCGTCAATTTCCTTGAATAAATTTTCCTGTTCCGGATCTTTGTCCGCCATCGTACTACCTGAAGTCCTGAATTGCCGGCGCGCCTGTTCGCCCTTGTTAAAGGCGGGCTAAAATACAGTGCCGTCCGGTTTTTCGCAAACACCCTCGGCGCTTTCACAGTGTGATGTACCCTAACAAATATCAGCCATGAATTCGCCGTTTTTAAGCATTCTTTAAATACCCGGCGCGTATTAATTTACGGTAAGAAGTCGCAAAAATGCGGCATGTGGTGGATGAAAATTCTCAGATGAAAACCTCGATACTCCTCGTACTGGCATTCTTCCTGACCGCGTGTTCGGCCGCTGCCACGGCGCCGGCCATGTTTCCCCAGGCGTTAGGCGTCGAAGGGGTGACCGTCATCGGCACCGGTAAGACCATCAGTGATCACATCGTTTCCTTCACGTCCGGTAAGAATTGCTCGACCGTCCGGAAAAACACCGGCCGGCATTATTGCGAAGAGGACGAAGTGACCGTCCCCGAGGAAGTCTATTGCTATAATACCCTGGGCAATGTGTCGTGCTATGCGCAGCCCGCGCCCCATGGCGAGCCGTCCGATTTTCTCGGCCATCAGAGAAAGGGCGCACCGCCCGCCCGTTAATCCGGCTTTCGGATAGTTTTGTTATATTCAGCGAATCGGGCTACATAGGGTCAGGTCGCCGGCGATGCTGATTTTCGCCGGGAAAGCTGGTGCAGCACTATGAAACTTTGGCTCATCGCGATTTGGAACAGCATACCGACGCAATGGTGGGTCGTGCTCGCCCCCTTTGGCGCCATCATCGTGGCCTTCGTGTTGTGGTTTTTCTTCGGCGGGCTTTTTATCGAGCCGGAAGACCCCAGGATCGACCGTTATCTCGCCGAATATTCCAAGGTCCTACCCAAGGCCGTCAGCGGCGACAAACGGTCTCAATACCGGGTGGCGGTAATGTTGCGGGACGGTGTTATGGGCCAAAAGGAACTGGGCGCAGCCTTAACCTGGATGGAACGCGCGGCGAAAGACGGATATCCGCCGGCTCAATTAGGATTGGGCAGGATGCATGCAGGGGGCGTCGGCGTCCGGCAAGATTATTCCGCTGCCGCCAAATGGTTTGGCGCGGCAGCCGGCTTCGGCAAACATCGGGAAGCGCAGTACGAATACGGCAATCTCTATTTTTATGGACGCGGGATCGGCCAGGACTATTCCGAAGCGATCAAGTGGTTCCGGCGCGCGGCTCTTCGCGGACATGCCGGCGCTCAAATCTTCATGGGGTCCATGTACGAGAAAGGCTGGGGTACGGAGCAGGATTTGCCTGAATCCTATGCCTGGTACCGGCTGGCGGCGGCACAGCCCCAAAGGGCGCGGCGCTACCGGAA
>JAYQGD010000016.1:0-13882 GCA_038140415.1 Rhodospirillaceae bacterium | reverse complement strand
GTCCATTGGTGGATATGCGGAGCCACATCCCCGCCCTGTCGGTGACCTTGGGCGGCAAGATCGGCCTGCACGCCCTCCGCCACAGCGCCCGGGAATTGGACCTGGATCTCCGGGAATGGCGGATTATTCAAATTCTTGGCGGTGTCGGACAGTCGACCGTTTTCTCGGTCGCCGATTTCATCGCCATGGATCGCGGCGGCACCAGCCGCTCTATCTCCCGGCTGGAAGACCGGGGCTTCGTGCAACGGAAAGACGACCCAACCGACCGGCGGCGGTCCTATGTGGAACTGACCCCGGAAGGCTGGGAACTGCATGAGAAGATCGTCCACTTTGCCCTGGCGCGGGAAGAGCGATTGCTGAAAAACGTCTCACCCGAAGACAGCGCCCGCTTGCGGGACCTTTTAAACACCCTGATCGCCGAAGCCGATCAAATGGTGGCCGAGGGCTGGACGCCCTAAGGCTGCTTACTCAACACCTATACACGGAGGATAAACATGTCTGATTTTGCAATGGAACCTTTGGTTTATAACGCGTGGTACATCGGCGCCTGGTCGGTGGAACTAGACGACGGCCCCGTCGCCCGGAAGATCATGAACGAAGACGTGGTGCTGTATCGCAGCGGCGACGGCACGGCGGCGGCCTTGGAAGACCGTTGCTGCCATCGTGGCGTCAAACTGTCCCTGGGCTGCGCCGTCGAGAAAGGCATCATGTGCGGGTATCACGGCCTGGTCTTCGACGCCGAGGGCAAATGCGTCGACAATCCCGGCGAGAAGCCACACCCCAGCTTCATGGTGAAATCCTTCCCGGTCGTCGAGCGGCAGAAGTTCGTCTGGATCTGGATGGGCGATCCGGCCCTGGCCGATGAAAGCAAGATCATCGACTTCCCCTACCATGACATGGAAGACGAATATAACTTCCACTTCGCCCGCTATGATATGTCCGCCAACTATATGTTCATGATGGACAATCTGATGGACCTGACCCACCTGGGTTATGTCCACACCTCGACCATCGGCGGCAATCCGCAGGAACATGACGACGCGGAACTGATCACCGAGCGGACCGAAAACGGCGCGAAATACACCCGCTGGATGATGAACTCGACCCCGCCGCCCTCCTTCCAGAAGGTGGTTGGCTTCGAAGGTCAGGTCGACCGCTGGCAGAACTTTGAATATATCGCGCCCGCTTCCGTCTTGCAGTGGGGCGGCGGCCATGACGCCGGCACCGGCGGCCGGGAAAACCGGGACAAGCCGGGCGGCATGGTGGTTCGGCTGTTCCATCACGCCACGCCGGCCGACGATGTGAACTTCCACTATTTCTTCTCCACCGCGATCCGGGGCGAGGCCTATGACGGCGCCGGCAACGTCGCCTTCCACGAGGACATCCTGGAAGCCTTCCTGGAAGACAAGCTGTTCATTGATGCGCAGCAGGAAGCGGTGGGCAAGGACCCGACCCGCAAGCTGTTCCTGCGCACCCATGACAAGGCGGTCGCGTACAGCCGCCAGGCCATCCATCAGATGCAGGAAGCGGAGAAGCTGCCCCACGCGGCTGAGTAAAGACCTGGAGTAGGACCGGCTAGGCTGGCAAAATCCCCGGCGTCTAGAAACAGCGTCCGGGGAGACATTCATGAGACCAGCCGGCCGGGGGGAATTTGAGTCCCTCTACTTCGACTACCCCCATTTCGATCCACCCGAAGGAGCGGCGCGGAAGAAGCTTTCCAATCCCGCGCGCGTGGCAATTGTCGGCGCCGGACCCGTGGGCATGGCCTCGGCCTTGGCGCTCGCCCGGGAAGGCGTGCCCTCGGTCGTCTTCGACAGTAAGTCGACCCTGAATGACGGCAGCCGGGCTATTTGCCTGGCGCGGGAAACATTTTATCTGCTGCGCCGCATCGGCGTGCTCCCTGCATTCAAGGCCAAGAGCCTGCCCTGGACCACGGGTCGGTCATTCTATCGCGGCCAACAGATCCTCGAATTTCATATGCATGACAGCGACGAGGAACTGTTCCGGCCCATGTACAATCTGGAACAACAGTACACCGAGCAATTTCTATGGGAAGCAGTCGACGACAGCCCGCTGATCGACACCCGCTGGCAAAGCGAAGTTGTTGGCTTGGAGGATGTTGACGGCGGGGTCGAGCTGGCCATCACCGACCCCATAGAGACCTATACGCTGAAAGCTGACTGGGTGCTGGCCGCAGACGGGGCGCACAGTCCTATGCGCCGGCTCAGGGGTCTGCGGCTGCAGGGAGAAAACTACGAAGGCCGCTATGTGATCGCCGACGTACAGATGGCGTTTGACCATCCGACGGTGCGGCTGGCGCTGTTCGATCCGGCCTGCCGGCCCGGCGGCACCGTCCTGGTGCACAAACAGCCGGACGACATCTGGCGGATCGACTACCAACTCACCGAAGGCGAGAGCGAGGATGAGGCGCTGAAAGAGGAGAACGTCTCCGCCGCCGTTGCCTCCGTGATTGAGGAAGTCGGTTACACAGGCGACTGGAAGCTGGAATGGTGGAGCATCTATTCCGCCAACACGCTGGCCCTCGACGCGTACCGGGACGGGCGGATTTTCTTTGTCGGCGACAGCGCCCATATCGTGCCGATCTTCGGCGTGCGCGGCCTTAACAACGGCATCGCCGATGCCCTGAACATCGGCTGGAAACTGGGTTGGATGCTCAACGGCAAGGCGGGCGAGGAGATTCTCGACAGCTATACGCCGGAACGCCGGGGCGCCACCCTGGATGTGTTCGACAACGCCAAGAAAAGCACCCGGTTCATGACGCCGCCGACGCCCGGCTTTTTATTGATGCGGAACGCCGCGCTGTCACTGGCGCTGGACTACCCGTTCGCCGGCGACTTGGCCAATCCGCGCAACATGACGCCGTATACTTATGCGGAAAGCCCGCTGATCGCAGATGATGATTCGGCGTTTTATGGTGGTCCGTCCCCAGGTGAGGTTTTGCCGGAATGCCGGCTCGACGACGGATATTTATCTGACCATTTAGAGCCCTGGTTCAATATCTTCTGTTTCAACCCGGCGCTGGCAGGCGAGATTAAAGCCGCCTTCAAAGATGTGGGCGGCAAGGATATTCAAATCACCGTCCTTGATTTTCCGTCCAAGGAAGCGGCTCATCTGGCGTCTGATACGAACAGCGCCTATTTGATCCGCCCAGACCGGTATATTGCGGCGCGCTGGAAAACCGCCGCGGCGAAGGATATCCGGGCGGCTTACAACAACATTATCTGCCGGAGGTAATCGGCGATGGACCAAAATGATCTGGAAACGGCCTACGAAGCCCTGGCCCAAAAGATCGACGCGATCAGCGTCGAGCAGACCGAGCTCTATCTGGCGAAGCTGGCCCTGTTGCTGGCCAAAGAAGTGGGCAACCTGCCCCGCGTAATCGACTGCATCGACGGCGCGGCCAAGTCGCTGGATTAGGATTGTGTGTCCGGCGCGATGATAATTTCGGGCTCCGGCGGGTCCCGTCTGGGATCGATATCCAAAATCTGCTGGGTCGACGCCGGCATGGGCACGAACTTGACCGTTTCTTCCTCGGCGACCGGGCTGGATTGGCCACTCCGGTAGAGAGCGAACCCTGTCACGCCGGCATAGGCCAAGCCGACAATCAAAAACACCAGGGACATTTCCCCCCAATAACTGGCAAGCGGCGCCAGCAGCGGCCCGGCGAACGCGCCGACCCCATAGGCCATCAGAACGGCGGCCCCCACCTCGACGAACTCTTCCTTGGCCGCCCGGTCAAAGGCATAAGTGATTACAACCGGGTAGATACAAAATGACGTGGCGCCATAGAAGAACATCAACACGCCCATGAGCTCCGGATGTTTGCCGGAGACCAGCGCGATAACGACCGAGAACAGTGCTGCCAAGCCGCTCAACCAGATCAGTAATACGCGGCGGTCGTATTTGTCCGACGCCCAGCCCACCGGGAACTGCGCCAAGGCCGCCCCGATCAGGGTTGCCGCCAGGATCGCCCCCGTGGCCGTCTCGCTTTCCGATGCATTCCCGGCGATCAGCGGGCCGTAGCCCCAGTAAATACCCGACGCCACGCCGTGCAGCAGCGATCCCACGACCGCCAGGGGGGAGACTTTATAAACGTGCCAGAACCGGACATTGACGCTTTGCGGGATGGGCGGCGTGGGCGCGGTCGAGGCCGAAACGATCACCACCGTGACGGACACACAGATCGCCACCAGGGCGAACAGCAGGAACTCGTCCGGTGAGGCGCTGGCGATCAAAAACTGGCCCAGCCCAAGGGAGCCTAAATCAATCAACCGGTAAATGGAGAGCAACTTGCCCCGGTCCTGGTTCTCGGCGCTCGCCGCCAGCCAACTCTCCATCACCAAATCAATTGTGGCAAAAGCCAATCCGACGGCGACCCGGAAAATGATCCATAATACCTCGTTGGGCATCAGCGCGTGAAAGAGCGACAGAGTAGAAAGCGACGCCGCGGCAATTGCCAGTGTGCGAATATGGCCGACCCGTTTGATCAAGGCCGGCGCGAAAATACAGCCGGCGAGATAGCCGCCGAAATAAACGGACGCCAGGAGAGAAATGGATATCTGAGAAAAGAAATTATGTTCCGCCGCCAACGGGATCAGAGCCTGATGCAGTCCCTGTCCCGTGGACAGGAACCAAGTGGCGAACAAAATCGCCATGACGGAAGAAAGGCGAATCGCCATGAAAATTACCCCACGCAAGCCGCTTGATTTCCCGGCCAGGATTATCTCAAATCACGCCGACAGGCAAACGGAGGCCCTCCGAAAGGCCTGATGAGGATTGAAATTCTTATGACTGCTCCCGACGACAGAAGCCTATCCGGCAAACACACCCCCTTCGAGCTCGGGGGGATTTCGGTGCCGCCCGGCGGACGCGCCAATATCGATATTCCGCTGAGCCTGCTGTACGACCATACGCCGATGGCGATGAACGTCACCGTGGTGCATGGCCGGCGTCCCGGTCCGGTCCTTTTCCTGACCGCCGCCGTACACGGTGACGAGATCAACGGCACGGAAATCATCCGCCGGGTTCTCAATCTGTCTGCAGTGCGCAGCCTGCGCGGTACGGTGCTGGCGATCCCCGTGGTCAATGTCTACGGCTTTATTTCCCTGACTCGCTATCTGCCGGACCGGCGGGACCTGAACCGGTCGTTCCCCGGCTCGCCCACCGGCTCCTTGGCCAGTCAACTTGCACATACGATCCTCACACAAGTGCTGAGCCGATGCACACACGGCGTTGATCTCCACACCGGCGCCATCCATCGGGCCAATCTGCCCCAGGTGCGGGGCGATATCAGCAATCCGGATGTCCGCGCGATGGCGGAAGCCTTCGGCGTGCCGGTGATTCTGAACGCGGCCCTTCGCGACGGCTCTCTACGCAAAGCCGGCATCGATGAAGGCATTCCGGTGCTGGTCTTTGAAGGGGGCGAAGCGCTTCGCTTCGACGAATCCGTCATTCGCGCGGGGGTCAAAGGTGTCGCCCGGGTGATGGAATCCCTGGACATGATCCGCCGCCGTCCCACCCGCGCGCCCAGCAAGAGCTTTCTCGCCCGCAAAAGCGCCTGGGTTCGCGCGCCGGCCGGCGGAATCCTGCGCACCAGCCGCCGGTTGGGGGCCAGTGTTCAGGAAGGCGATCTGATGGGTATGATCGGCGATCCCTATGGGGAGCAGGACGCGCCGGTGATTTCAACCGCCGACGGCATTGTCATCGGTATGAGCCATCTGCCCGTGGTCAATCAGGGTGACGCCCTGTTTAACGTCGCCCTGATCTCGGATACGGACGCTGCGTCGGAAGCCGTTGATATCTTCCAGGACGATTGGGAGCAGAATTCCCATGTATTTGACGGCGTGGATACGACCTGAATTTGTCGTAGTCTTCTAACTTCGGTATACCCATATGAATAAGATGGAAAACGGCCAGACACTATTGGGCTGGGAAGAGTGGGTCTCGCTCCCGCAAATTGGCATTCCCGCCATGATCGCCAAGATCGACACGGGCGCGCGCACGTCGGCGCTGCACGCGTTTGCGATTGAGCCCTTCGGCAGTGAGCAGAACCCCTATGTCCGGTTCGGCATTCATCCGATTCCGGACCGGCCCGATGTGGAGGTTTTCTGTTCCGCCAAGCTGGTCGACCGGCGCGAGGTGACCAGCTCCAACGGTGAAAAAGAGCTGCGCCATGTGATCGAGACCGTAATCCGGTTCGGCGACAGGCAGTGGCCGATCCATATCTCCCTGACCAATCGTGATTCCATGCAGTACCGCATGCTGCTGGGCCGGACCGCCATCGACGAGACGATGATCGTCGATCCCAACCGGTCGTTCCTGCAGGAAGAGCTGACCTACGACCTCTATGGCAAGCTGAAGAAATCCAAGCCGGTGCACCGGCCATTGCGCATCGGATTGCTGACCCGGGAGCCTAAAAACTACACCAGTAAGCGCCTGATTCAGGCAGCGGAAGAGCGTGGTCATGTCTGCGAGATCATCAATACGACCCGCTGTTATATGAATATCAACGCCTTGGCCCCGGAGGTCCGTTTCGACGGGCGGGTGCTGCCCCGCTACGACGCCGTCATCCCCCGGATCGGCGCATCGATCACGTCCTACGGTATGGCCGTCGTCCGCCAGTTTGATTTGATGGGCTCTTTCTGCGTGAACAAGGCGGCCGCCATCGGCGCCTCTAGAGACAAGTTGTTCGCTCACCAGGTCCTGGCCCAGCATCAGATCGACATGCCGGTAACGGCCTTCGCCCACTCGCCCCTGGACACGACCGAACTGATCGACATCGTGGGCGGTGCGCCGTTGATCGTGAAACTGATGGAAAGCACCCAAGGCAAGGGCGTGGTTCTCGGTGAAACCAAGAAGGCGGCGGAAAGCCTGATCGGCGCCTTCCGGGGTCTTAAGGCCAACTTTTTGGTGCAGGAGTTTATCAAAGAGGCTGCCGGCATAGATGTCCGTTGTCTGGTGATCGGCGGCAAAGTGATCGCCGCGATGAAACGGGAAGCGGAAGAGGGCGAGTTCCGCGCCAACGTCCACCAGGGGGGCCAGGTAGTCCCGGTCAAAATCACCAAGGCGGAACGGGCCATCGCGGTCAAAGCCGCCAAGGTCATGGGCCTCGGCGTCGCCGGCGTTGATATTCTGCGCTCGGACAACGGTCCGAAAGTTCTGGAAGTGAACTCGTCTCCCGGCTTTCAGGGGATCGAGGCGGCGTCCCGCATCGATGTCGCCGGCCAGTTGATCACCTATATCGAAAACAATGTACGGCCGACCATCAAATCCAAACGGCGGCGTAAGCCCAGCTCAAAAGCCATCAAGGAGGCTTTCGCCGTTCCCGCGCCGGAATGACGCTTTTTACTTCGGGGCAACTCGACAGGAGCGTCATGGTTTTCCATACTTGGCTGATGAATAACTAAAAGTGCCGGACGGAGTAGATGGAAAATATAGTCGATACGGGCGAACTACAGGAGTTGATCGCCACCATCCAGAATTGGATTGCGACGGAAGTCCTTGTGCCGTCCACGTTGGTGCAGGTTGTCTGGCTCATTCTCCTGCTCGGCATCGCCTGGTGGCTCGGCCCCAAACTAAAAGCCGGTTATGAGGCCCTCGCCCGCCAGCCTAAGCTAAATTCTTTCCTCGAGCCGGCCCGCAGGACCTGGAACCGGATTGCCATGCCCGCCGGCTGGCTGATCATTACCTGGCTATCCAGCCTGGTCGCCCTCGCGGCGCAGTGGCCCAAGCATGTCCTGACCATCGGCGTCAGCCTGATGACCGCCTGGATCGTGATCAATGTGGTTTCCGGCCTGATCCGGAACAAAACCCTGTCCCAATCGGTCGCGCTGATCGCCTGGGTAATCGCGGCGCTAAACATTCTCGACCTCCTCGATCCAACAATACAGGTTCTGGATTCGGCGGCCTTCAAGCTGGGCGATATCCGTATTTCCGCGCTGACCCTGATCAAAGGCGTAATCGCGCTGACGGTTATGTTATGGCTTGCGACCATTTTCAGCCGCATTTTGGAAAGCCGGATCAGCAAGTCGGAAAATCTGACACCTTCCGTCCAGGTGTTGTTCTCCAAGCTGTTGAAGATCGTCCTTATCGCCTTGGCGATCATCGTCTCACTGGAATCGGTTGGCATTGATCTTTCCGCCTTTACGGTCTTCACCGGCGCGCTTGGCGTGGGTATCGGCTTCGGTCTGCAGAAAACCGTGTCCAATCTCCTCAGCGGCGTGATGATCCTGATGGACAAATCGATCAAACCCGGCGACGTGATCGAAGTCGGCGGCTCCTATGGCTGGGTCAATTCACTGGGCAGCCGCTACGCCTCCGTCGTCACGCGGGACGGTATCGAACACCTGATCCCCAACGAGGAACTGATCACCACCCGAGTGGCAAACTGGTCTTTCAGCGACAACCAAGTCCGGCTCAAAGTTCCCGTGGGCATCGCCTATGAGTGCGATCCGAGGCATGCCCAACAGCTCTGCATCGAGGCGACCCAAGGAATAGAAAGAATCCTGAGCGATCCGAAGCCCGCCTGTTTGGTGAAAAATTTCGGAGACAACTCTGTCGACCTGGAAGTACGGTTCTGGATCAACGACCCGCGCAACGGCGTCAGCAATGTAAAAAGCCTGGTCATGCTCAATATCTGGGACAAGTTCCACGAGCACGACATTAAAATTCCCTACCCGCAGCGGGACATCCACATTCGGGACAAGGAAGAGTTTTTACGGGTTCTGGAGAACTAGGCCGGGCGGCGTACCAGGCCGCCTAGATCCACTTCCAGCGCTTGAACGCCCACAACAGGCCGACGCCCATCACCACCAGGATAATGCAGACAATGGCGAAGGCCGTCTTGTTTTCGACGCCCGGCATGCCGCCCACGTTGATCCCCAACAGACCCGTAATGAAACTCAGCGGCAGCAGGATGCCGGCCACCACGGTCAGCACGTACATGGTGCGGTTCATTTGCTCAGCATTGCGGCTGACCAATTCGTCCTGAACCACGGCGGCGCGTTCGCGCACTTCGTCCAGTTCCTCGACAATGCGGAGCACCCGGTCGGTGGTCTCCCGGAGCCGTAGCTTATGTCCCTCGGTCAGCCAGGGCTGATTTTCCTGATTGAGGCGGGCAATCGCATCCCGCTGCGGCGCCAGATAACGGCGAAGCCCGATGGTCTGGTGGCGAATTTCATGAAGCTGAGAGCGGATTTCCCGGCTTTCGGTTTCAATCATTTCGTCTTCCAGCCGATCCGTTGTGTCGCTCAACTCATCGATCACAGGGCCCATGCGGTCGACCAGCTTATTTGCCACGGCAACCAGCATGTCGCCGGGGTTGTTCGGCCCCATGCCCTCTTCAGTCTCGGCGCGGATTTCCCGGACTGCCATTAACTGGCGCGTCCGGACGGTCACAATCATCTGAGCCGACAGCCACAAACGGAGCGACACCATGTCTTCCGGGTTTTCACCGGGGTTAAGATTGACGCCCCGGAGGGTCACTGCGAGCCCCTCCTTGAAGGGCACGCTGCGCGGCCGGGATTCATTGGCCAGCATAATTTGCTGCGCCAGCGCCGGCATGCCGCTCGTATCCTCAATCCACTGCTTCGCTTGATCGTGACTGCGGTCCAGGTGCACCCACAAGAGGCCTTTCTCCGTTGTCCAGCTATTGATGGCCGGCCAATCATAAGGCGTGCCGGTGCCGTCCCCGTTCAGAAGATAGGCGTAGACCAAACCATTGTCGGTCTCGGAGGACGGTTGTGCATCACTCATGGGCGGAATTCCTCTAGTGTGTTGGTAAAGTTCTCGCGGGCGAAGGCGACCCGCTCCTCCACGGTGGTCAGGGAGTCCCGCGCGGCCATGGCGGCCTCCAATCGGGATTCAAGACCGGCCCGGTTGGCGATTTGGATGTTCAGGCCGGGCCGGGCATTCAGCTCCAAAATCAGCGGCCCGCGTTCCTTATCCAGCACCAGATCAATACCCTGATACCCGAGATTGGTCATCTCGTAGGTCCGCGCCGCGATATCGAGCAAGCGGGGCCAATGGGGAATTTCAACGCCGGAGACCGCATTACCGGTGTCCGGATGCTCGGTCACCACGCCATTACCCCAGACCGCCGTGAGGGTCCGTCCCGAGGTCATATCAATCCCGGCGCCGATGGCGCCCTGGTGCAGATTGGCCTTGCCGCCGGACATGCGGGTCGGCAGGCGCACCATGGCCATGACCGGAATGCCGAAAAACACGATGATCCGGACGTCGGGCACGCCGCGATAGGCAATGGCCTCGAACACGGGATCAAACTGCACCCGGTACTCGATCAACGCCTGGTCCGGCTGGCCGCCCAGACTGTAGATGCCGGAGAGAATGTTGGAGAGGTGGAAACTCATCTCATCCAGGGACATGAGTACACCGTCGGCACGGCGGTAATAGTCGCCCGCCTTGCCGGTGACCACGATGATCCCCTGGCCCTGGCTGCCCTGCGCGGGCTTCACCACGAAGTCCTTATACGGGGCGACGATTTCGGCGAAATTTCGAATTTCCGCCTGGATGTTGATCTTGCCGTAAAGATCGGGCACAGCAGCGCCGAACTTGATCGCCAGTTCCTTGGTCAGCGCCTTGTCATCGACCAGCGGGTAAAATTTCCGGTTGTTGTTGGGCAGCATGTAGATGGCGTTCCGGCGATTGATCCCCAGAACACCAGCTTCCTTAAGTTTTTTGGCCAATCCAAGCATGGTTTCCTACCTCCGTACATCCGGCGCGTCGTCCGTTTCCAGATCAAACGCGGCCGAGATGAGCGTGCGCGTTTAAGGATCCCGCGGATCCTTGAAAATTTGAGCGGCCGGCCCGTGTTCCATGACCTTGCCCGCCTTCATCACGATGACTTCATCGGCCAATGCCCGCACGACCTTTAAATCGTGGCTGATGAAAATGTAAGCCAGCTTGTGGCTATCCTGCAACCGCCGGAGCAAATCGACAATCTGTGCCTGCACCGATACGTCGAGCGCCGAGGTGGGTTCGTCCAGGACAATGAGCTTGGGCTCCACCACCAGGGCGCGAGCGATAGCGATGCGCTGGCGCTGCCCGCCGGAGAATTCATGGGGGTAGCGGTCCTGCATGCCGGGATCGAGTTCGACTTCTTCAAGGACCTTACTGACGATATTGCGCCGCGCTTCGGCGGACGGCTCCAGCCCGTGGATGATCAGGCCTTCCTCAATGATCTGGGAGATAGAGAAACGCGGATTGAGGGAGCTGAACGGATCCTGGAACACCACCTGCATTTCCCGGCGCAAGGGCCGCATCATCTTGCGGGTGTGTCCCTGGATCGACGCCCCATATAGGCGATGTCGCCCTGGCTTTGTTCGAGACGGACCAAACCCATGGCCAGCGTGGTTTTGCCGGAGCCGCTCTCGCCGACAACACCGACCGTGTGGCCTTCCATCACCCGGATATCCACGCCGTCCACCGCTTTGATGTAGCTCTTGGTACGCTGCAGGACGCCACGTTTCACCGGGAACCAGACCCGGACATCCTTGCCGGTAATAATCTCCCTGGCGTCGGGTTCCGGCTGTAGGGGTTCGCCGCGCGGCTCAGCCGCCAGCAGCTTCTTGGTATAGTCGTGCTGCGGCGCATTAAAGATATCCTCGGTGTTCCCGGTTTCAACGATCTCGCCGTCGGTCATGACGCACACCCGGTCGGCCACCTTACGGACAACGCCCAAATCGTGGGTGATCATCAGGATCGCCATATGGAACTTGTCCTGAAGGTCCTTCATCAGTTTGAGAATCTGCGCCTGCACGGTTACGTCCAGCGCCGTGGTGGGCTCGTCGGCGATCAACAGGTCGGGCTCGTTGGCCAAGGCCATGGCGATCATCACCCTTTGGCGCTGCCCGCCGGACAATTGGTGCGGAAAGGCTTCGAGCCGGCCGCGCGGGTCCGGCAGGCCAACCTGTTCAAGAAGCTCGACCGTACGTTCCCGCGCTGCGGCCTCGCTCATCTGATGGTGGACCGTCAACACTTCGCCGATTTGCCGGCCGATCGTGTGCAGGGGGTTGAGCGACGTCATGGGCTCCTGAAACACCACGGAAATGCGATCGCCGCGGATCGGCAGCAGTTTGTCTTCCGGCGCGTTGATCAGCTCTTCTCCGCCGAACATGATACTGCCGCTCGGATGATAGGCGGTCGGATAAGGCAGAAGCTGCAGGATCGACATGGCGGACACCGACTTGCCGGAGCCGCTCTCACCGACCAGGGCCAAAGTCTCCCCCTTGTGAATATCGAAAGAAACATTGCGGACGGCGTCCACATCCTCCGGCGATGACTTGAACCGGACCGACAGGTCTTTGACCGAAACGATGGGCGCATCCATCATCATGCCGCCTTCCTCGGATCAAACGCGTCCCGCACGGCCTCGCCGATAAAGATCAGCAGGCTCAGCAACAGTGCAATGGACAAGAAGGCCGTGATGCCGAGCCAGGGCGCCTGGATATTGTTTTTGCCCTGGGCCAGCAACTCGCCCAGAGACGGAGAGCCCGGCGGCAGGCCAAAGCCGAGAAAATCCAGCGAGGTCAGGGTGACAATGGAGCCATTCAGCACGAACGGCAGATAGGTCAGCATCGCCACCATGGCGTTGGGCATGATGTGCTTGAAAATGATCCGCTCGTCCGTCGCCCCCATAGCGCGGGCGGACCTGACGAAATCAAAATTCCGCACCCGAAGAAACTCCGCCCGGACAACGCCGATCAGCGCCGTCCAGCGGAACATGAACATGAACAACACCAGCCACCAGAAACTGGGCTCAATCAGGCTGGACAGAATAATCAGCACGAACAGGTTGGGTAGCCCAATCCACACCTCAATGAAGCGCTGGAAGAACAAATCAAACTTGCCGCCGAAATAGCCCTGCACGGCGCCGGCCGTGATGCCGACCACCGAGCTGCAGATGGTCAGGATCAGCCCGAACAGAACTGAGATCCGGAACCCGTAGAGCGTCCGGGCAAACACATCCCGGGCCTGATCATCGGTCCCCAACAGGTTTTCCGCCGACGGCGGCGCGGGCGACGGCCGGCGCAGATCGAAATTGACGGTGCTGGCCCCACAGCGAACGAGCGGCCAGATCATCCAACCGTCTTTTTTCTCGATCAGTTCCTGGACGTCTTTTTCCCGGTACTCCGGCTAGGTCCTAAAGTCGCCGCCGAAAGTGGTTTCCGGATAAAATTTGAACACCGGAAAGTAATAGGCGCCGTCATAATGCACCACCAGCGGCTTATCGTTGGCAATAAATTCGGCCCCCAGACTCAGGACAAACATCACCATGAAAATCCAGAGGGAGTAATATCCCCGCCGGTTGCCCTTGAAAACCCGCCAGCGCCGGTGCGCGATCGGCGACACCCGGAATCCGAGGATGGTGTGCTGTTGGCGTTCAGACATTGCGCGCCTCGAAATCGATCCGCGGATCGATCAGCATGTACATGATGTCGCCGACCAGCTTCATCACCAAGCCGATCAAGGTGAAGATAAACAGGCTGCCAAACATGACCGGATAATCGCGCCGGAGCACCGCCTCGAAGCCCAGCTGCCCCAATCCGTCGAGGGAGAAAATCACCTCGATCAACAGCGAGCTGGTGAACAGGATATCGACGAAGGCCTCCGGGAAACCGGCAATCACGATCAGCATGGCGTTGCGGAAGACGTGGCCGTAGAGGATGCGGCCCTGCTTGAGCCCCTTGGCCCGGGCGGTCAGCACATACTGCTGTTTGATTTGATCCAGGAAGGAGTTCTTGGTGAGCAGGGTCAGAGACGCAAAGCCCCCGACCACCATGGCGGTGATCGGCAGCACCATGTGCCACAGGTAGTCCAGAATTTTGAGCGGCCAGCTCAACTG
>JAYQGD010000015.1:2415-13908 GCA_038140415.1 Rhodospirillaceae bacterium | reverse complement strand
AGACCATCATCGCCGCCCTGGATTGGGGCTTTGATATTCAAGCGGCCATCGACCTCCCCCATGTGGTCAATCGCAACGGACCGACGGAACTGGAGAAAGGCACCGACGCCGAGAAACTGGCGCCCGCGCTCATGAAGCTGGGCCATGAGGTGCGCATTCGCCCGATGACCAGCGGTCTGCACGGCATTCGAATTTTCGGAGACCGGATCACCGGCGGCGCGGATCAGCGCCGGGAAGGCGCCGCGCTCGGCGATTAGTGGGGGACTAACGGGCGGCTAAGGCTCGGCCTTTTTGCCCTCGTTTAACGACCAATCATAGTGATAGGTGCCGATGTCGCGGGCCTTGCTGAGCCATTGGCGCTGCTGCTGACCGGCGAACTTCAGCATGTGTTTGATGATGGCTTCGGCCGACTCGCCGAAATCTTCCGAGAACCATTTATAGATGCTGGAGGCGCCGACGGTATCCCCCTCGGCCGGCCAGACCCCCCGCTCACTGGCCACAAAGGACTGAGCCGCCGCCGTCAGCAGGGCGTCGGCGGTCTTACCGGTAAACGGCACGGCCTGCAGATCGGGGCAACCCAGAGACGCGCAGTTGACCGCGTAATGAATACGGGGGTCTTTCCAAATGGGTCTGAGAATTCGGTGTTCGATATCGTTGAGACTGACCGCCTCGCCTTCAATCGTGACCAATTTTTTGCCCCAGGGGCCGTTGGCGAAGAAGCCCGGCGAGATATCGATATCCATGATGGACTCGGTGGGGTAATGATCCAGCACCACATCCACGGTCAGGGCGTTGTAGAGGTTCACCCAGTACGCCAATTGCTCCGGCCGGTTAAATGTGCTCACAGGGACTTTAGCCAAAGACTGGATGTAGGTTTTCAGCGCCTTCTTATCGGCATTGCCCACCTGACCATAGGCCACCAAATTCGCCCCGTCCTTTTGAACAATGAGATACTTGTTCAGAAATGCGCCCCAGGCGCCATGGTCAACGGTTTGGGTCGAGGTAGGATCGTGGGCTGTCCAGCGGGGCCACAGATCGGGCTTCGGCGCGCCCAGGGCGGACGCTTGTGCCGGCAGAAGCAACAACAGGGCAGCAACAAGAAGACGGCGAAAATTCGGTTTCATATCAGTACCAACGTTTAGACCGACGGATCATTCCCTCAACCGTCCGTCCGGGCCGCCACGCGAATCCGGTCCGGCAGGTCCAGGCAGAAGGTCGTGCCGTCCTCGCCCGATTTTGTCAGCATGACGTCGCCCCCGTGGGCGCGCATGATCTCGCGGACAATGACCAGTCCTAATCCCGTACCGCTTTTCTTTGTCGTGCCGAAGAAGGGTGTGAACAGGCTGTCCCGCGCCTGTGCCGTCAGGCCCGGACCATTGTCCGAAATATCAATGCACACCCGATCATGCCGCATGCTGGCCGTAACCATGACATGATCCGCCCCTGCCTGGATCCCATTACGGCATAAATTGTCGATGGCTCGAAACAATTGGTCCCGGTCGGCTTCAATCACCATCTCGGGACCCACTTGGTTATCCCAATTGACAGAGCTGCCGTGCAGGCCGTCCAAATCGCCCAGCCCTTCCGCGACTTCGTCCACGAGCTGACGAAGGTTGAAACGGCTGGGCGAAATCTGCAGCGCCCCTTTCCGGGCAAAATTCAGGGTCTGAGAACAAAGGTCCACCGCCTTGTCGATGGCGGTAAACAATTTCGGCAGCAGCCGTTTGACGTCCGGGTCTTCACTGCCTGACAAACGGTCGGAAACCAGCATGGCCGTCGTTAGGGAATTTCGGAGGTCGTGATTTATTTTGGTCATTGCCGCACCGAGAGCCGCCAGATGCTGACGTTGACGCAGCGCCAGGCGCAGTTCTTTCTGCATTCTCGCCAGCTCCCGCTGCGCCTGACCGATTTCGTCGGCGCGGTTGCTGGTCGGCATGACGTTATCCAGGTCTTCCGGACTATCCCGAAACGCCATCATGCTCTGGGTGATCCGGCGCATGGGACCGACCATCAGCCATTGCAGGGTGAGGAAGACCAATCCGGCCGTGATCATGGAGATGAGGATCGAAAGTCCCAGGATGCGCCAGGAAAACTTGAGCATCTCCTTACGCATCGGCTGCTCATCGAGGATCACCTCGACCAGGACATCCGGGTCCTTGGGCGACGGGCCGATCACGCGGAGGACCCGGTTTTCGCCGTGGGTCAGGGTGGCGAACGCGTCCGCAATCCAGCCGAAGAAACCCGGCTCCAGGAGATCAAAAGCCGCATCCACCTGCGGCAGATCCTCCGGCCCGACGACAAACACCCGGCGTTTCTCCAACCGGAGGACGATGGCATACGCGCCGGTCTGATCCAGAAGTTTCTTCCGAAGCTCGGCAGTGACGTTTTGATCCTTGAGGGATTCCAGCGCCAGTGTCGCCAGATGGGCGGAGGCTATCTTGTCTTCCAGATAGTCCTTCCGGTAGCGGGAGACCGACGGCGCATAGATCAGCACCTCGCTCAACATTACAAAGGCGATGGTCAGCATGAGCAGGCGAGACGAGAGACTTTCAAACCATGGCTCCCGGCCGGACCCGTCATCGGACTGTCGGTGATCCGCCATGGAGACAGTCTACCCGAACCAGCGGAGGAACTTAATCAGTCCACGAGTGCGTGGGCTGAAGAGCGAGTCTTTGTAGAATTCACCGGCGGCGCGCTTGTTGGCTTCGCCCAAAGTCGGATAGGGGGAGATCATGCCGGCGACCTTCGAGAGTTTGAGCCCGGCACTGATCGCCAATCCCCAAATCTGGATCAGCTCGCCGGCTTGCGCGCCGACAATGGACGCTCCCAGCACTTTCCCTTTCGGTGTGGCCACCAGCTTGATCAGCCCCTCGGTTTTCCCTTCGGTTACGGCGCGGTCATTCTGTGCGTAGGGCCAGCGGACGATCCGCACTTCGCCATGGGTTTTCCGCGCCTGATCCTCGTTGAGTCCCACATGGGCTAGTTCGGGCGAGGTATAGGTCACCCACGGATAGGCGGCGGTGTTGACCTTGGCCGGCATGCGAAACAGCGCGTTGCGGATGACGATCCCGGCGTGATACCCGGCGATGTGGGTGAACTGATGCCCGCCGGTGCAGTCGCCAATGGCGAAGATCTTCTTGTTCGAGGTTCGAAGCCGAGCGTCCACGTGAATGCCCGACGGCTCATACGCGATGCCGGCGGCTTCCAGATTGAGAGAACCTATATTAGGACGCCGGCCGGCCGCGACCAGCACGTGCGACCCGTCTATTGTTGCTGCGCCGTCCGGGCCGTCGACGGTAACCGAAACACCATCTCCGCTGGCCGCCGCGCCGGTGACCTTGACCTCTTCGCGGAGATCAATGCCGTCGGCCAGTAGTTGATCCCGGACGACCGAGACCAGCTCGGGATCGTCATTGGCCAGGATACCCGCCATTTCCAGGACGGTGACCTTGGCACCCAACTGCCGGTGCGCCTGCGTAAGTTCGACGCCGATGGGTCCGCCGCCGATCACGATCAAATGGTCCGGCACAGCCTCCAAGCCGAAGATCGTCTCGTTGGTCAGATAGAGTGTGTCCGCCAGGCCGGGGATGGGGGGCACTGCGGGCCCGGACCCGGTAGCGATGACAAAGCGCCGGGCCTGGATTCGGAAATCGCCGGCCTGCACTTCTTTTGGTGACGTGAACTTGGCCTCCGCCAAAAGAACGCGGACGCCGAAACCTTCGAAGCGCTCGACGGAATCATGGGGAGCGATGGTGTCTATTGCTTGTTGGACATAGGCGTAGGGTGCGCCGCCGTCGGCCTCTGCCGGGCCGGCCTTGATCCCGTACTTTTGCCCGGCGCGGGCGCTTTCTGCCGCGTGGGCCGCCGCCAGAAGTGCTTTGGACGGCACACAACCATAATTGAGACAATCGCCGCCCATTTTGTCCCGCTCGATCAACACCGTGTCGACGCCCAATTGAGACGCTACCGCCGCCACCGTGAGGCCGCCGGAGCCGGCGCCCAAAATGCAAATGTCGGGTTTCAAAACTTCGGTCATGACGGAGATCCGGCCGCACGGTCCTTGAAATAGCGGTAGACCGGCGGAATGGCGGAGAGCACCGCCAGCCCCAACAGCGGAAACAACACTTCCGGCGACCAGATGAGGCTCAGATCGGGCGTACCGCCCTCATCAATGATGTGCCCGAGCCCGTTGCCCAGGCTGGCATAGACAAATGTCCCCGGAATGATGCCTAGAAACGTGGAGATCGTGTAGACCGGCAAAGAGACCCCCAGAAACGCCGGCACCAGATTGACCAGCCAGAACGGGAATAGCGGCACCAGCCTCAAGACGAGAAGATACGAGAAGGCGTTCTTGCGGAACCCCTCTCCCATCCGGCGGATCGCGCCGCCGACCTTACTGAGGAAGTAATCCGCAAAAGCGTAGCGGGCGGCCAGAAAGATCACCACCGCCCCGATGGTCGCACCGATCAGCACCGCCAAGCCGCCCACAACGGTGCCGAACAGAAAGCCGCCGAGAAGCGTCAGCCAAATTGCACCGGGCAGGCTGATCGCTGCGGCGATCGCGTAGAACAGGACAAATCCCAAAATGGACAGGAAAAAATGGTCATTGCGCCAGCCCAGCAAAATCACCCGGTTTTCCTTCAGGGACTCGAAGGTGAAATAGAGATGCAGGTCGAAATAGAAAACCGCGCCTAAGGCAACCACCAGGATCGCCACCGGCAGCAATCGTTTCCAGGGCGGACTTTTCGCCTTCACGGCCGGCGTCGCGTTTTCCACGGGCGCTTCGCCCGAAGTGGCGTTGTCAGTGTAAGATTGTTCGTTCACGGTATCCCCGATTGTCTACTTATCAGCAATTTGCGGCCCGGTCACAGATTTCGGGCCACGTTTACAGGCCCTAATCTGGTTCAGTGACACGCTTGTGGCCAGTCAAGCCTTCGTGACCAAAAATGCCGCGAACCCGTTGACTTGCGGCGAAGGAACCCGTATACACCGGCCCTCGTTTTGACCTGTGCCGCCAAATTCGGAGAAAGACAGTGAAACGCACATTCCAGCCGAGTAATCTCGTGCGCAAGCGCCGGCACGGCTTCCGCGCCCGCATGGCGACTGCCAACGGCCGCAAAATTCTGGCCAACCGCCGCGCCAAGGGCCGTAAGAGCCTGTCAGCTTAAGCCGCCGGAGCCGGGCCATGGGCTCGCGACTTGGCAAACTCAAATCCCGACCGCAGTTTTTGAACGTCTCTCGCAGCCGTCAAAAGTTTGTTGCGTCCTCGCTCATCCTGCAGACGCGGGCCCATGGGGACGTGGAACAGGCGGACGAAACGGTCGAGCCGGTCCGGGTGGGCTATTCGGTCAGCCGCAAGGTCGGTAAAGCCGTGGTGCGAAACCGGGTCAAGCGCCGGCTGCGCGCCGCCGTGGAGCAGGTTTTGCCGGTTCACGCAGCGGATCACCGGGATTTTGTCCTGATTGGCCGCCGGAGCGCCTACGCCAAACCCTTCCCCGCTATCGTCGCGGATCTGAAACGCGCCTTGCAGGGGGTGGACGCCTACCGGGAGACGGCGGAGTGATGAGATTTCTGCGGGCAATCCCGGTGTTGATCCTGAAAACCCTGATTAGAGCCTATCAGCTTTTGATTTCGCCGGTGACGGCAGGCACGTGCCGATATCTGCCGACCTGTTCCCAGTACGCCGTGGAAGCGGTTGAGACCCACGGCGCGATTCAGGGAAGCTGGCTGGCGACGAAGCGAATTTGCCGCTGTCATCCCTGGGGCAGCAGTGGTTTTGACCCTGTTCCCGGCGGCGGCGCCTCCGCCGGGGACGAAAAATCGGATGAAACCGCCGGGAAGTGTATTGCAGAGCCGCACCAGCCTGGGTATATCCGGGCGGCGCACTCTCCTCGGTCTTCCGCGGAATTGCACCCGGACCAGTCTTCCTAACCGTCGGACGCTTACTTTATGGACCAGAAAAATTTCCTCATGGCGATCGTGTTAAGCGTCGCGATCATGCTGGGCTGGCAGTTCTACGTCGAATCCACTATGCCGCCGCCGGATCAGCAAAAGGCTAAAAAGGCGGCCAATCAAGGCGAAGGGGGCTCTCCCCCGGCGCCCGGCGTTGCCCCGGCCGCCCCCGGAACGGCGGCGCCTGCCGCACCAGGCGCGCAACCCGTCCCCCTGCCCGGCCAGCCTGCTTTTGATCCGAATGCTATCCGCCAAGCTGTTCTGAAAAATGTGCCCCGCGTCAAAATCGCCTCGCCCCGAGTGACCGGCTCCATTTCCCTGGAAGGCGCGCGGTTCGACGATTTGATCCTGGAGGATTACCGGGAAACCCTCGACAAAGGCAGCCCGAAAATCGCGCTGCTGAAGCCGCTGGGCAGTAATGACGCCTATTACGGATACTTCGGCTGGGTCTCCGGCGATACGGAGGTGCCGGCCCTCAACGCCACCTGGACCGCCAACCGGGACACGCTCAGCCCGGAAAATCCGGTCACGCTGAGCTGGACCAACAAGGCCGGCGTTTTGTTCCAGCAGGAAATCTCGCTCGACAAGAACTATATGTTCAACATCAAACAGCGGGTCACCAATAACAGCGGCAAGACCGCCACGGTTTTCCCGTTCGGCCAGATCATTCGCCGCGGCACACCGGACGTCCTCGATTTTTATATCCTGCATGAAGGACTGATCGGCGTCTTCAACGGCATCCTCAATGAGGTGGACTATGACGATGTCCAGGAAAAAGCCGTCCAGGAAAAAAGCACCGGCGGCTGGATCGGCATTACCGACAAATACTGGCTGACGGCCTTGATCCCCGATCAGCGGGACGAATCCGACGTCCGGTTCTCGGATTCCAAGCGCGACAATGTGGACCACTATCAGGCCGACTTCCGGGAATCCGGCATCACCCTGGCGGCGGGCGCGCAGGCTGAGTCCGTCAACCGGCTGTTCGCCGGCGCCAAGGAAGCGCAACTGATCCTGGACTACCGGGACAAGCTGAACATTTCCCGGTTCGATCTGGCCATCGACTGGGGCTGGTTCGAATGGCTGACCAAGCCGATCTTTTTCGCGCTGCTCTATTTCACCGACTATCTGGGCAATATGGGTCTCGCCATCCTGTTGCTGACGGTGCTGATCAAACTGGTGTTCTTCCCGTTGGCCAACAAGTCTTACGCCGCCATGGCCAAGATGAAGGCCCTGCAGCCGGAAATGGTCAAAATCCGCGAACGGTTCGGCGACGACCGCATGCGCATGAACCAGGAAATGATGGCCCTCTATAAGAAAGAGAAAGCCAATCCGGCGTCCGGCTGTCTGCCGATCCTGCCGCAGATTCCGGTCTTCTTCGCGCTTTATAAAGTGGTGTTTGTCACCATCGAGCTGCGCCACGCGCCTTTCTACGGCTGGATCAAGGATCTGTCCGCCGCCGATCCGCTGACGCCGGTGAACCTGTTCGGCCTGATCAATTGGGCCCCGCCGGACTTCCTGGTGATCGGCATCTGGCCGATCCTCATGGGCATCACCATGTTCTTCCAGCAGAAGCTGAACCCGCCGCCGCCCGACCCGATGCAGGCGAAGATTTTCATGTTCCTGCCGTTCATGTTTACCATCATGCTGGCTCAGTTTCCGGCGGCGCTGGTCATCTACTGGACATGGAACAACGCGCTCTCCATCCTGCAGCAGTATGTCATCATGCGCCGCGCCGGCGTGCCTATCGGCGGCGGCCGTGTGAAGAAGCCGGCCAACGATTCCTAGATCCGCTGCGCCGGTGATCGCGCCGGCGTACCGTGGACGGAGGAGGCAAGGTGCCAACCGAGAACTCACAGACCGAGTTTGATCAGGAAACCCTGGAAAACGGCCGCTTGCTGTTCGCCGGTGAGTGCACGTTCTTGATCGGTGCGGTGGACTTTAATCTTATGCCCGATAGCGAGCTGCCGGAGATCACCTTCGCCGGCAGGTCCAATGTGGGTAAGTCGAGCCTGATCAATAAATTGACCGGGCGCAAAAACCTGGCCCGCACCTCCAACACGCCGGGCCGCACCCAGGAGATCAACTTCTTTGATTTGGGCGGGCGGCTGATGCTGGCCGACCTGCCCGGCTACGGCTACGCCAAGGCGCCCAAGGCGCGGGTGGATCAGTGGACCGATCTGGTGATGTATTACCTGCGTGCCCGAGTGCAGTTGCGCCGGGTGTGCCTGTTGATCGATGCCCGGCACGGACTCAAGGACAATGACCGGGACGCCATGAAACTCATGGACCAGGCGGCGGTCTCCTATCAGATCGTGCTGACCAAGTCCGACAAGATTAAGGCCAGCGCGTTGAAGAAGCTTCTCGACCGGACCTATGCCGAGATTAAAACCCATGTGGCGGCGCACCCGGAGATCATGGTCACCAGCGCCACCAAGAACGCCGGGATCGCCGAATTGCGCGCCGCGCTTGGAATGCTGGCGAACCCCGATTGAAACGGTTAAAGTCCGCTCCCATGGATAAGAACCCAGACATATCCGAGAACGAGTTTTTCGCCCAGGCCCGGACCCTGTCGGAGGCGCTGCCCTTCATGCGGCAGTACGCCGGCAAGGTCATCGTCATCAAGTACGGCGGCCACGCCATGGGAGACGAAAAGCTGGCGGCCATGTTCGCCCGCGATATCGTGCTGCTGAAACAAGTCGGCATGCACCCGGTGATCGTCCATGGCGGCGGGCCGCAGATCGGCGCCATGCTGGAGCGGCTGAAGATCGGTTCCAACTTCATCGACGGGCTTCGAGTCACCGATGCGGAAACGGTCGAGGTTGTCGAGATGGTCCTAGCCGGCACCATCAACAAACAGATCGCCGCCTCGATCAATGACGCCGGCGGCTTGGCCATCGGGCTTTCCGGCAAGGACGGAAATCTGATCCGGGCCAGTAAAATCCGGCGCACCAAGAAAGACCCGGATTCCAATATCGAGAAAATCCTGGATCTGGGCTTTGTCGGCGAGCCGGAAACCATCAACACGGAAATCTTGGATATCTTCAAGGTAACCGAGGTGATCCCGGTGATCGCGCCGATCGGCTATGGCGGCAAGGGTGAGACCTATAACATCAACGCCGACACGGCGGCGGGCGCTATCGCCTCCGCCCTGGACGCCAACCGGTTCCTCCTGCTCACCGATGTGGCAGGGGTGCAGGATGACAACGGGGAATTGATCCCGGAGATATCCAGCGCCAAGGCGGAAAAAATGATTGCCGAGGGCACGATTTCCGGCGGCATGATTCCCAAGGTGGAAACCTGCCTGCACGCCGTCGAAGAAGGCGTCGAAGCGGCCGTGATCCTGGACGGACGGAAACCCCACGCCATTCTGCTGGAACTCTTCACCGACCACGGTGTCGGCACCCTGATCAAGGCCGCCGGGTAGGCGGTAAAGGGTCATGAGCGCGGAGATCGACCTCGCGTTAACCCCGCCGGTGGCCACGGTCACCATCAACCGGCCGGACGATCAGAACCGGCTGATGCTGGGAAATCTCCAGGAACTGAAAACTATCACCGCACAGATCGCCGGCAGTGATGACATTCATGCGGTGATTTTTACCGGCGCCGGTGAGGATTTCTTTTCCGCCGGGCTTCTGAACCCGGACATCCGCGCGAGCCTCGCCAAGGAAGAAGTGCTGGAAATCGTTTTCCTCGCCAACCGGGTCTATGACGCCATTGAGGCCCTGCCCCAGATCACCATCGCCGCCATCAACGGCACAATCATGGCCGGTGCGGTGGAGCTGGCGCTGGCGTGTGATATCCGGGTGGCGGCGGACGATATCACCATGACCATGCCGGAAGCCAAGTGGGGCGGCTTTCCGGGCGCCGGCGGGCCGGTTCGCCTGCCGGGCGTGGTCGGCCACGGCCGCGCCATGGACTTGATCGCCACCGGCCGGACGATCTCCGTCACGGACATGGATGAATACGGCCTGGTGGAATACATCCACCCCAAATCCGAACTTCGCCAGGCCGCGCAAACCCTCGCCGAGACCATCGCGGGCAACGGACCGCTGGCCACGAGAGGCGCTAAGAAAATTGCCAAAACCCGGTTCGAGGCCGGCTTCCGCGCCGCCCGCGATCTGTCCGATCAACTCCGCCGGGAGCTGGAATACAGCGAAGACGTGGACGAAGGCATCGCCGCCCACAGAGAAGGCCGCACCGCCAAGTTCAAAGGCCGGTAAAGGTCATATAACTATCTGATATTTAAGAGAAAATTGATTCTAAAATTAATTGCGCCCAGGCCCAAATAATAGTTGGTGAAAAAATCAATTGGGAGTATGTTCCGCGCGCTCGACGCAAGGCCGTCGCAATTTTTTGAGCTCTTTCTTTCATGTCAAAATCCCCAAGCGTGAAGCCCCGGACCACCGGGACTCTCGGCCCCGTCGCCGATCTGGAAAGCCATTTGCCGCCGGAATGGTGGCGCGAACTTTTCGATGCCCTCTATTTGAAGACCGACGGCGACGTCGTGGAAAACGACCAAAACACGACACGGGAAGTGGATATCCTCGTCGATGCCCTGGAGCTGAAGAAAGACGAGACCATTCTTGATCTTTGCTGCGGCCAGGGCAGGCATTCCATTGAGCTGGCAAAACGGGGCTATGCTCATGTTCACGGCTTTGACCGGTCGCAGTACCTCATCCGACTGGCCCGGCGGCGGGCCAAGCAGGCAAACCTCAATATCACTTTCCGTCAGGCCGATGCCCGCGCCTTCAAGGCCGGCAACGATAAGTTCGACTGTGTGTACATGATGGGCAACTCGTTCGGCTACTTCGATACGGAAGAAGACGATATGAAGGTGCTTGAGGAAGTTCGCCGGGTTCTCAAGCCCACGGGCCGGATAGCGATGGACATTACCGACGGCGACTGGGTACGCGAGAATTTTCGCGCCCGGACCTGGGAATGGATCGACCAAAACCATTTCGTTTGCCGGGAACGGTCGTTGACCAAGGATCGGAACCGGCTTGTCACGCGGGAAGTGGTGACCCATGCCGAACGCGGTGTCATCGCCGATCAATTCTATGCCGAGCGGCTTTATTCCCGGGAACGGATCCAGGAACTTCTCGAGTCCGCCGGATTCCGGAACGTGCGGATTGACGGGCAGTTATTTGCCGACTCCACGCGCGGGCATGATCTGGGCATGATGGAAAACCGGATTTTTCTGGTGGCCGACGCGCCTCTGCATAGGCCCCACCAAAGCGGCCTGCGGTCCGGCGCCATTCATGTTGGCGTGCTCATGGGCGATCCGCGCCGGCCCGACCAAGTCAAGCTGGGCGGCAAGTTTAACCCGGAAGACCTGGCCACCATCGAAAAACTGAAGACGGCCCTCAATGATCTGTCCGGCTATACATTCGAGTATTTCGACGACCACAGCCGGATGGCCGAGGACATCAACTCCTTCGGCGGCGATTTGTTTTTCAATCTCTGTGATGAGGGCTTTAACAACGACGCCCTCAAGGAACTGCATGTGCCGGCGCTGTTGGAAATGGCGGGACAGCCCTATAC
>JAYQGD010000015.1:0-2405 GCA_038140415.1 Rhodospirillaceae bacterium | reverse complement strand
GCCCTATACCGGCGCCGGCCCGGCCTGTCTGGCCAAATGCTATGACAAGTTCCTGGTTACCTCGCTGGCCGCCTCCCGCGACATTCCCGTTCCCGAGCAGACCAATATCGGGCCAAGCGATCAGGCGATCACCATCCCGGCGACATTCCCTGCTTTGGTGAAGCCGTCAAATGGCGATAGCAGCATCGGCATCACTCAGTCCGCTGTCGTGCACGACGCGGCCGAGCTGATGAGCTACATCGAAAACCTGCGGGAAACGCTCCCCGGCCGGTGGATTCTGGTTCAGGAATATCTAGACGGCCGGGAGTTTAGCGTCGCCCTTGTCGGCAATCCGGAGACGGGGATCACGGCGCTACCGTTGCTTGAAGTGGATTATTCGAAACTGGATTCGGCGCTGCCGAAAATTCTCGGGTACGAATCCAAATGGGACCCTGACTCCCCCTACTGGACTCAAATTGGATACGTCGAAGCGGAACTTAAGACAGCGCAAAGCCGGCTGATTATTGACCAGTCAATTAAGATGTTCGGCATGCTGGAGTGCCGGGATTATGCGCGGTTTGATTTCCGGGCCGATCGCAACGGCGTGATTAAGCTTTTGGAGGTCAATCCCAACCCCGGCTGGTGCTGGGACGGGAAATTTAACCTGATGGCCGCCTTTGACGGGTTGAGCTATTCGGACCTGCTCAACAACATCCTGGACGCAGCGACCAACCGTATGATTAGAGCCGGTGAATTACAGACATCTGTTTCTGATGTAGCGGCTTAAACCCGGAAAAACTTAAATCCCGGTCTTTTGTTTAGGGTTCAACCGGTCGCCCTGGCCCAGCCGCCCTTGCCGGCGCGCTTGACCTGATACATGGCCTCGTCGGCACGGCTCATCAACTTATCGACCGACGGCTCGTCTCCCGGCTGGTACATGGCCACACCGACGGAGACACCCAGTGGATTGTCGGCGTCACCGGAATATTTCTTGAAGCGTTCGCTATCTTCAATCATTTCGGCGGCGCGCTTGGCAGCTGTTTCTTCGTCGATGCCGTCCAGCCACATGGCGAACTCATCGCCGCCGAAGCGGGCCACCGCGTCGCCGGGCCGGGAATGTTGGATCAGGAACTCGGCGATGTCCTGCAGCAACTCGTCTCCCCGTTTATGGCCGTGGACATCATTGACCATCTTGAAGTTGTCGAGGTCAATGAAGAACAATGCGCCGGACATTTCCGCATGCTGCAGCCGGGACATCCGCCGGGGCAGCTCGTCCTCGACGAAGGCGCGGCGGTTCAACAGGCCGGTCAGCTCGTCGGTCCAGGAAATTTGCACGATCCGCTCGTGATGATTGACCCGCTCGATGGCGATACCCAATTGATCGGCCAGGGTTTCGGCCAGGCTGACTTCTTCCTCGTCCCAGCCCCCCTGATCCACTGTCCGCCAAACCATCAGCCCGCCGTTTACTTCTTGGCGGTAGGTGGTCCGGACCACAAGAAACTGCATCCCGCCGTCGGAGATCGCCAGCGCCTGTTCGGCATCCTCGATTTTATCTGTGATTAAAGTGTCGACGGGGGTGACATCGGTGGCGCTGTAGTCCGCCGCCGCCACGAAATTGCCGTCGCCGAATTCCTCCCGCCGGTAGATCCGGCAGCCGTCAACGTTGGACGCCTAGACAATATAGCGGATGGAACTGGCCAGAGATTCCTGGGGATCGGCCTCGTCCCGGATAATGCCGACGATCTGTTTGAGCACCTTTTCCCGGATGCGCGCTTCGGCCAGTTCCAATTGCCGGCGGCGGTCTTCGGTGACATCCCGGCAGACGCCCCGGTTGCCCTTGAACGTCCCCATATCGTCATACATGGGAACGGCAGAGACCAGAACGACGGCCACGTCACCATCCTTGCGCATCAGTTCGATCTCTTCGTCCTAGCATTCGGACGTATTGAGGAAGGGAGACGCTTCGGCGTCCTCGGCGGAACGCACATTGAGGATCGCCAGCGCCGGCTGCCCCACCAGCTCATCCGCGTCATAATCCAGCGCGCCCCGGGTGGAGACAAATTGGAACACCCCGTCCGAATTTACCTCCCAGGCGAAGTCGCTGGAGATATCGACAAGGTCCTTATAGCGGGAGCGGGATTCAACCAGGGCCGCCACGATCTCATCGGCGGAATCGTCCAGCGCGGAACGCATTTCCTCGGGGAGCGCGACGCCTCCCACTTCCGGTTTAAAACTCTGCACCTGACTGCAATCCTGGTTTCAATCTAATTTTCTCAGATATGGCGACGAAGTGGCGGATTTACAAGGGATTGACGGTTTTCCCTAATACCGCGGCTTGACCCGGCCCGAGAGACCCTGGATAACCCGGATATGAGCTATGACCACTTGATTGAGATGGAAACCTGGGTTTTTGACCTGGATAACAC
>JAYQGD010000014.1:0-14108 GCA_038140415.1 Rhodospirillaceae bacterium | reverse complement strand
GATCAGCGCCCGGGACAGCAGCAATGCCGTGAGCCTGGGCACCAACGTTTCCATTCCGGCCCTGACTCAGAAGCGCACCGAGACCACGGTTGATCTTCCCAGCGGCGGCTCCCTCATGATCGCCGGGCTGTTGGAAGACAATGTGACAGATACAATTTCCGGTGTGCCTGGCTTGAAAGACATCCCGGTCCTGGGCGCATTGTTCCGGAGCACCGAATTCCAGCGGGATGAGACTGAATTGGTCGTAACCGTCACCGCCTATCTGGTCACCCCGACCGGGAATGATAAGGCGCTGTCGGCGCCCACCGACGGGTTCGAGCCGGCCAGCGACATCGACATGTATCTCCTTGGCCATCTGCACAAGGAATATGCCAAGAAGGACCGCCCGATCTGGGCCGCACCGCTTAAGGGCCCGTACGGGTATATTATGGAGTGAGGCGCCCATGAAGCTATTCTCAAACTCACTCTCGTTCGCCAAATCTGTTTTGGGTCTCGCCGCCGTTGCGGCGATCCTGGCCGGGTGTGACACCACAAAGCATCCCGAAGATCCCAATGTGGCGTTCCCGCTTAAAGTGTCCACCGAGACGAAGTCCATGACCGTGGACCTGACGAAGTCGTCCGTGGGCCTGCCGGCCTTTGTTGATGACTATCTGCGACGGGGCAAAGGCGCCTTCCTGGTGAATTTGACCTCAGGCGGCGAAGGAAGCGCCTCTGCGGCGGAACGCTCCCGCCAAGTGACCGATATTCTTGCTAATGCCGGGCTCCGCGCAACAGAAGTGATCGTCCGGCACCAGCCCGGTGCGCCCGACAATGCTATGGCGCAGCTTAGTTACGCCGCGAATACGGTCGAATTGCCCGAGTGTGGCGACTATTCCGCGCCGTCCTCCTATAACCCGTCCAATAAACGCCACCCTGATTTCGGCTGCACGACCCGCCGTAATCTCGGGCTGATGGTCTCGAATCCGGGTGATTTAGCCACGGCACGCACTATGAGCGACCGGCCCGCGCCCCACAGCTTGATGATCGTCAATATCTACGGAAACGTGGCCGGTGGTCCGTCAGGCGCCCGGGGTATCGGCGGCGATGGTCTCAGAACGCCGGCAGCGGGCGGTGTCCAAGCCGGCACCACCACGGCCGCACCGGCGGCCGGCGGCCGATAGAGATCGCCGGGTTGGGGGCAACGTGATACTCAGAATTTCCATAGGGGCATTCCTGCAAAGTTCGGAGACTCGCCAGGTCTTTGAATCGATCATAGAAGACCGGATCTTTCTGAGAAGCTCGATCGAGGTTCAGGACGGCGGCATCGACCAGGCGGCGCGCTATCTTGTCGAAAATCCGACGCCGAACCTGCTGGTCGTCGAGTCGACGGGTCAGAAGGATCAGATGATGGGCCAGCTCAATGCCTTGGCCGATGTCTGCGCGCCGGGGACCAACGTGATCCTGATCGGCGCTCAGAACGACGTTCATCTCTATCGCGAGCTGATCGATCTGGGCATTGGCGACTATCTGGTAGCGCCCGTTGAAGCGGATCAGATCAAAGATTCCATCATGACCTTGTATGACTCGGTCGAAGCGGATGAAAGTGGCCGGGTCATCGCGTTTTTCGGTGTGGCCGGCGGTGTCGGCAGCAGCTTTCTCGCCGAGAACGTCGCCTACGAATTGATGGCAGAGTATGAGGCGGAGGTCATCCTCATTGATTTGGATATCAGCTACGGCACCGGTGCGTTGCTCTTTAACATGCAGCCGCGCCAAACGATCGTTGATGCGCTGACCAGCAATCAGCCCTTGGACGAGGCGACCCTGGATCAGTACATGTTCAAGTTCGAGGAGAAACTCTCGATCCTGCCGGCCCCGGCGAACCTAGGCACGGGCTACCACATTAACGGTGAAGCGTTGGACAAGGTTATTAATCTGGCCCGGGGCATGGCGGATTTTGTCGTGCTGGACGTGCCCCATCTGTGGGAGGCTTGGGTGCCGGAGGTGCTGGCCGGTGCGGACGAGGTGGAACTCGTCTGCAAGCCGGACCTGACCAATCTTCGTAATGCCAAGAACCTATTGGAGTATTTAGGGCCGAAGCGGGATTCCAGCGCGCCGACCCGTCTGATTTTCAATCAGGACGGCGGCTCCAAGAAAACCGACCTAGATGACAAGGATTTCCGGACGGCGCTGGCCAAGGAGCCGGCGATATCCATACCCTATGAGCCCGATGCATTCGGCCTCGCGCTGAACAATGGCGAGGTCCTGTCCAAGGCGGCAGGCAAGGCCAAATCGACCAAAGCCGTTCAGGATTTGGCCAAAATGGTGTCGGGCCGGGAAGAAGAAGAGGGCGAGGAAGGAAAGAAAAAGAAGGGGTTCTCCTTGTTCAAAAAGAAGTAGGTCGTTTACACTCAGGTGAAGAAGAGCCGGCAGGACCGGTTCGAGATGAGGAAAGATGTTCGGACGACGTGGAACAGAAGCAGCAAACACCCAGGAAGCGCCACCGGCGCCGGCGGAGCCTAAACCGGCCCCGGAAACGGCTGCCGCACCGGAAGCGGAAGACCTGGACGACGATATCGCGGCGGAAGAAGCGGCTGCTGCCGAGCCGGCGGCTGAAGCTCCGGAACCACAACCCGCCAATGAAGAAACTAAGCCCACCTTCGGCGGTGGCAATGGCGGTGCTCAGGCAAAGCCTGCCCAGCCCAAACCCGCTGCGGCGCGTCCCTCCACCCTTGATCTGGTAACCGGCTCCGATACGGCGGTGAAGTCCGGCATGTCGGACCGGCTGGCCGAAATCAAAGTCATGGTCTTCAACGATTTGTTGGAGGCCGTCGACCTCGCTGAAATCAGCAAGCTCGGGCAGGCGGAAGTGCGCGAGGAAATCACCGACATGGTGGCCGAGATCATCAGCATGCACGGCCTCGTCCTCACGGTGAACGAGCAGAAGCAGGTAGTGAAGGATATCTGCAACGATATTCTCGGCCTGGGGCCGTTGGAGCCGCTGGTGGAGCGGGACGACATCGCCGACATCATGGTGAACGGTCCCAACGATGTGTATATCGAAACCGGCGGTAAGATCGAACTGACCGATATCAAGTTCCGCGACAATGCGCAGTTGATGAACATCTGCCAGCGTATCGTGACCGCTGTCGGCCGGCGGGTCGATGAATCCAGCCCCATTTGCGACGCACGCCTGATGGACGGCTCCCGTGTGAACGTGATCGCGCCGCCGCTGGCCATTGACGGCGCGGCGCTGACCATTCGTAAGTTTACCAAGGAAAAGCTGACCCTCGAGAAGCTCGTGGATTTCGGCAGCGCCACCGAAGAGCTGGCCGAGGTTCTCCGGATCGCCTCGGCAAGCCGGTGCAACATCCTGATTTCCGGCGGTACGGGTTCGGGAAAGACCACCCTTCTGAACTGCATGACCCGCTATATCGATAACGGTGAACGGGTCATCACCTGCGAGGATGCGGCGGAACTTCAGTTGCAGCAGCCCCACGTGGTGCGCCTGGAAACCCGCCCGCCTAACCTGGAAGGCGCCGGTCAGATCACCATGACGGACTTGGTGAAGAACTGCCTGCGTATGCGTCCGGAACGGATCATCGTGGGTGAGGTGCGTGGCTCCGAGGCGTTTGACCTTCTGCAGGCCATGAACACCGGCCACGACGGCTCCATGGGCACCATTCACGCCAACAACCCGCGCGAAGCCATTAGCCGTGTCGAGAACATGATCGCCATGGGCGGCTATTCCCTGCCGGCCAAGGCCGTGCGCGAACAGATCGCGGCGGCGGTGCATGTCATCATTCAGGCGCAGCGCCTGCGCGATGGTTCCCGTAAGATCACCCACGTGACCGAAATCGTCGGCATGGAAGGCGATATCATCACGCTGCAGGACCTTTTCCTCTTTGAGTTCGAGGGGGAGGATGAGAACGGCAAGATCATCGGCACCCACAGGCCTACCGGCATGCGGCCGCATTTCTGGGACCGGGCGCGCTATCACGGCCACGAAGACCGTTTGGCCAGGGCGCTTAATATGACCATCCAATAGGATCGGTGAACCGATATGCCCATTGAAACCCTTGTCATCGTTATCACCGTCGGTTCGGTTGTTGCGATGCTGGTATTGGGTGGTGCGGGCATTGGTGTGACCTATGTGTTGCGGCCGAAGATTTTACTTCGCCGCCGGATGGCGCAGATCGGGGTGATCGATGGTCCCAAAGCGGCTGACGGACGTTCCGACGGCCGGCGTCAACGCCGTATTCAGGACCAGATTCGCCAACTTGAACGGCGCAAGAAAAAGAAAGGCTTCATCGACTCGTTGAGGGCCGATCTGTTGCAGGCCGGTCTCGATCTCAGCCCCAATACGTTTATTGTGATCAGTCTGGGGGTCGGCGTTTTCGGCGCGCTGATTTACCTGCTGACCGGGGCAAACCCGCTGGGCGCCGTCGCCGCCTTTATCGTCGGCATGCTGCTGGTGCCGCGATTTATCATCAAATCCATGGCTAAGCGCCGGCAGAAACAATTCACCGCCAACTTCGCCGACGCCATTGATCTTATCGTCCGCGGCATCAAGTCGGGCTTGCCCGTCAATGAGTGTTTCAACGTTGTGGCACGGGAGTTTAACCCGCCCTTGGGTGAAGAGTTCCGCCTGATGGTGGAAGGCCAGAACCTGGGGATGACGCTGGACGATTTGATGGATAAGGGGATCGAGCGATTACCGACGGCGGAGTACAAGTTCTTTGCCATCGTGCTGCAGATCCAGCGTCAAACGGGCGGCAATCTGGCGGACACGCTGGGTAACTTGTCGTCCGTTCTGCGCCAGCGGAAACAGCTGCGGGACAAGGTTCAGGCGATGGCCAGTGAGGCGAAGGCTTCCGCCATGATTATCGGCTCCCTGCCGTGGTTTGTGACAGGCGTGTTGTCGGTGGTGAACCCCGAATACCTGTTGCTGCTGTGGACCGAACCCGCAGGCAACGTCATGCTGGGTGTGGGCGCCTGCTGGCTGACTCTCGGCATCACCGTCATGCGTAAAATGATCAACTTTAAGATTTGAGTGACCGATGACCGCTTTGCTTCGTATGGATATTCCGACATTGATCTTCTGGGTCGTGATCGCCGGCGCCGTCATCGCGGTCGGCATTTACGCCTTGAAGTTCTTTGGCGGCGGACGCAAGTCCAAACGAATTGATATGGTTCTCAATAACCGCCGGAGCGAACTGGCCCGCCAGCAGGCGGAACAGTTGACCCGGCAGGCGGCGATCCGCCAGCAAAACAAAAAGACCCTGCAGGAGCGGCTGCACAAGATTTACGAGGCCCTCAATCTACAGGAAATGTTTTCAACCAAGGATTTGCGTAACGCCTTGGCGCAGGCGGGCATCCGCGGCCGCCAGGCCGTATCCGTCTATATCACCATGCGCATCTGCGGCATTATCGGCGGTTTCGTGGTCGGCCTGATCCTGACCGGGTTGTGGAAGGAATTTCCGTATCCGCCGCCGGTCAAGTTCGTGTTCGGCGGGCTTGGATCGGTGGTCGGGTTCTATTTGCCCAAGCTGCTGCTGACCAACGCCGCACAGAAACGTCAGCAGTCCATGACCGAAGGCTTCCCCGACGCGCTCGACCTGATGGTGATTTGTGTCGAGGCCGGCTTGTCCGTTGAAAACGCCTTCAAACGGGTGACGGAGGAAATCATGGAAAACGCTCCGATCCTGGCCCAGGAAATCGGTCTCACGTCGGCGGAATTGGCCTATCTCGGCGACCGCCGCCAGGCGTTCGAAAATTTCTCCAACCGGACCGGGCTGCCGGCCGCCAAGTCTTTGGCGACCACGCTGATCCAGACGGAACAGTACGGCACCCCCGTGGGCGAAGCGCTCCGAGTGCTGGCCGATGAAAAGCGCGGCGAACGTATGTCTTTGGCGGAGAAGAAAGCAGCGGCGCTGCCGGCCAAGCTAACCGTGCCGATGATTATCTTCTTCCTGCCGCTCTTGTTTATGGTGGTGATCGGCCCGGCCATCCTGCAGATCACCATGAAATAGGGCGTGCTTGGGCGCGCAATTCATGTCGGACTTTACGCAAACATACCTGGCTGAGACCCGGGACATTCTTTCCGCTTTGGATGAGGAGATGATCGAGGCCGTGGCAAATGGTCTCGCCGCCTGCCGGGACGGGGGCGGGCGTCTGTTCATCCTGGGCGTCGGCGGCTCCGCCGGTCACGCGAGCCACGCGGTCAATGACTTCCGCAAGATATGCGGGTTTGAGGCTTACGCCCCCACTGACAATGTCTCTGAACTGACGGCCCGGACCAACGACGACGGCTGGGAAACGGTGTTCGCCGAATGGCTGAAGGGCTCCCGGCTCCGCGCCGGCGACGCGCTGCTGATCTTCTCGGTCGGCGGCGGCAACAAGGAAAAGAACGTCTCAGTCAATCTGATCAGCGCCATTGATCTGGCCAAGGATGCCGGCGCGTCCGTCTACGGTATTGTCGGCTCGCCCGATGGCTATACGGCGGCCCAGGCCGACGCCTGCGTGGTGATCCCGCCGTTGGTGGCCGAACGCCGGACGCCCCACACCGAAGGACTCGCCGCCGTGATCTGGCATCTGCTGGTCAGTCACCCGGCGCTCAAGGTCAGCGAAACAAAATGGGAATCGGTGCGTTGAGCGGAACGGACTCGTCCGCCACACGCTATTTTATCGTCGGCGGCGCCGGCTTTATCGGCAGCCATTTTACCGATCACCTCCTCGCCCTTGATGCGACCGGCGCTGTTACCCTTTACGACAATTTTTCCTCCGGCCGGGAGTGGCATTACGCCTATCACGACGCCGACACTCGCTTCTCTGTCATCAAGGCGGATGTGAAAGACCTGAAGCGCTTGACCGAGGCCGTTGCCGGTCATGATGTGGTGATCCACCTGGCCTCCAATCCGGATATCGCCCGCGCGGCGACGGAACCGGCGGTGGATTTCGACGAAGGCACGCTTTTGACCCACAATGTGCTGGAAGCCATGCGCGAAGCGGGCGTTGAGCGCATTCTTTACGCCTCGGGCAGCGGCATTTACGGCGACCTGGGCGAAAAGGAGATCGGCGAGGACCACGGGCCGCTGGTGCCGATCTCCACCTACGGGGCGAGCAAACTCGCGGGCGAGGCGCTGATCTCCGCTTATTGCCATATGTTCGGGGTGAGCGCGCGGGTGTTCCGGTTCGGCAACGTGGTCGGCCCCCGGCAAACCCACGGCGTCGGGTTCGACTTTGTCCGCCGGCTGCTGGATGACGGGTCCAAACTGGATGTGCTGGGCGATGGTTCCCAAAGCAAATCCTATATCTATGTCACCGATGTGGTGTCGGCGGTGCTGACCGCGCACACGAGCCCGGATGTGGGGGAGAATTTCCGGGTCTTCAATGTCGCCACCGGGGATTACATCACCGTCCGCGAAATTGCCGGCCTGGCCGTCGAGGTCGTGGGGCTGCCGCCGGACGATGTCGCCATCAACTATCAGGAGGCGCCCCGCGGCTGGAAAGGGGATGTGCCGGTGGTGCGCCTCAACACGGACCGCATCATGGGTTTGGGCTGGACGTGCGAGCATTCCTCCCGTGACGCCTTGAAGCAGTCCATGACTGACATGCTGGACGATGCCAAGGCCGGTAAGCTGTAGACTATGAAGCGCGCGATATTTTTCGACCGGGACGGGGTGTTGAACAGGATCGTGGATCGCGGCGGCGCGCCCGGTTCACCCCGCACTCTGGCGGAGTTTGAATTGATTGACGGCGTGCCCGACGCGTGCGCCCGGCTCAAGGCGGCGGGTTTTGTGCTGGCCTGCGTGACCAACCAGCCGGAATTGGCGCGGAATCAGCTCTCCCCCGATGATTTGACCGCGATCCATCAAGCACTGAGGGAAGAACTTCCCTTGGATGATCTTCGGTTCTGCCCCCATGATGACGCTGATCAATGTGAGTGCCGCAAACCCAAGCCAGGGATGTTGCAAGACTTGGCCGCCGCGCTTGATCTTGATCTCACCAAGAGCATTATGGTTGGTGACCGGGCCAAGGATATTGACGCGGGCCGGGCGGCCGGAACGAAAACCATATTGGTCCGGAACGGCTATGAAAACGAAGCGTCGATCAAGGCGGACTATATCTGCAATGATCTTGGGTCCGCGGCGGAATGGATTTTGGAGACGGAGGCGAACTGACCGGGAATGGCGGTGATCGACACTCTTTCAATTAAAATATTTGCCGACGGCGCAGTGCTGTCGGAAATGATCGGTCTCGCCCGCAATCCGCTGATCAAAGGTTTCACCACCAATCCGACCTTGATGCGTCAGGATGGCGTCACCGACTATGCGGCGTTCGCCAAGGATGTGTTGTCGGGAGTGCCGGATCACCCGATTTCCTTCGAAGTGTTCGCCGACGAGTTTGATGAGATGGAGCGGCAAGCCCTCGAGATCAGTTCCTGGGGCGACAACGTCTATGTCAAAATTCCGGTGACCAATACCAAGAAAGAGAGCGCCGTGCCGCTGATCGCCCGGCTGGCCGGCCAGGGGGTGAAGGTCAATGTCACCGCCGTTTTCACCTTGGAGCAGACTCGCGCGATCCTGGGCGCACTGAAGGGTTCGCCGCCGGCGGTGATTTCCCTGTTTGCCGGGCGGATTGCCGACGCCGGCCTTGATCCGATCCCGATGATCAAGGAGGCGGTTTCGATGGCGGGATCCCATCCTCAGGTGGAAATTCTCTGGGCCAGCCCGAGAGAAGTGCTGAATGTGCTCCAGGCGGATCAGGCAGGCTGTCATATCATTACCCTGACAGAAGACCTGTTGAAGAAACTGCCGCTTCTGGGCAAGGACCTGGAGAGTTTCTCTCTGGAGACGGTGAGCATGTTTTACAATGACGCCCGCGCGGCGGGATACGAGCTCTAACCGTGATCATCACCCGCACGCCCTTGCGCATCTCCATCGGCGGCGGCGGCACCGATCTGCCGTCCTACTATGAGAAATTCGGCGGCTTCGTGATTTCCGCCGCCATTAACAAACACGTCTATATCACCGCGAACCGCACCTTCCGACCGGGCTATTACCTCAAATATGCCAAGACGGAGTACGTCGAGAACATCGACGATGTGGAACATGACATCATCCGCGAAGGATTACGCCTTCTGGACATGGGCCCCAACATCGAGATCGTCAGCATCGCCGACGTGCCCGCCGGCACCGGGCTCGGCTCGTCCGGCAGCTTCACCGTCAGCCTTTTGCATACGCTGCATGCCTATAACCGCCGGCCCATCGGCACAGAGGAATTGGCCGCCACCGCTAACAATCTGGAGATGAATATCCTGGGCGATCCTTGCGGCAAGCAGGATCACTACATCTCCGCCTATGGCGGGGTGATTTGTCAGGACTACCACCAAGACGGCTCGGTCAGCGTCGCCAGTTTGAAAGCGAGTGATGAGACCCTCCGCGATCTTCGGGATAACCTTCTATTGTTTTTTACCGGCTACAGCCGGACCGCCGCCGATGTGCTCACCGATCAGAAGGACAAGTCGGAAGACGGCGATGCGGAGATGCTGGAGAACCTGCATTTCACCAAGGAGCTGGGTCTGCGCATCAAGGACGTACTGGAAGCCGGCGACACGTTGACCTTTGCCGAGATGATGAATGAACACTGGGCGCGCAAGCGGGAGCGGTCCTCCGGCATTTCCAGCTCATCCATCAATGACCTGTATGACGTCGCGATGAAGAACGGCGCGCGGGGCGGCAAGCTGGTCGGCGCCGGGGGCGGCGGCTTTTTGATGTTCTACGCGGATGACCGGCGGAAACTCCGCAAGGCGATGGCCGAACAGGGGCTGAGCGAGCTGGATTTCTCCTTCGATCACGACGGCTCCATCGTTCAGCTCAGGAGCTAGCCGCCCATGCAGTGTCTCATCCTGGCCGGCGGGAAGGGGACGCGGATGTATCCCGCCACCAAGGACACGCCCAAATCGCTGTTGCCGGTCAACGGAGTAGCGTTTGTCGAACATCAGTTGGGCCTTCTCGCCGGTCAGGGCGTCACCGACGTCATTCTCTCCATCGGCCATCTGGGAGAACAGGTGCGGGAACGTGTCGGCGACGGCGGGCCGTGGGGCGTATCTATCCGCTATACAGAAGACGCAATCGGCCTGTCCGGCACCGGCGGGGCGGTGCGCCGTGCGGTGGACGCCGGTCTGACGGCGGACGGATTTTTCGTGCTCTATGGGGATTCTTATCTGCCGATCGACTACGCGCCCGTCTGGCGGGCCGCCGGTGACGGCGCGCGGCCCCTGATGACGGTCTTTAAGAACGATGGTCGATATGACGCCAGTAATGTCATCTTTGCCGACAGCCGGGTCAGGCTCTACGAGAAAGGCCGGCCGGACGCCGCGGAGATTGGCATGACCCATATCGATTACGGCCTGTCGGTTTTGACCGCCGAAGCCGTGCGCGAACATCTGCCGGCTGACGGTCAAAGTGATCTGGTGGACCTTTTTCACGCACTGAGTCTCTCAGGTGAGCTCGCCGGGTTCGAGGTGTCGCAACGGTTCTATGAGATCGGCTCGCCGGAAGGGCTCGCTGATCTGGAAATCTATCTGGGCTCCCGGTTGTGACAGACATGCGATCCGGCACAACGCCCTGGTGGGTTTATGTTTTGGTCGGCGGGTTTGTCGCCGCCGTGCATGCCGTTTGGTGGTTCTGGGCCCAACCGCCGGTGGTCGACGGGCACTTGGCGGACGGGGATTCATATGCCCGGTTAATCCGGGTGCAGCATCTCATCACTACCGGCGATTGGTTCGATATTTCCTTCCCCGGCTCCAACGCGCCCTATGGGGACACGCTGCATTGGACCCGGCTGTTTGATGTGCTGCTGCTGGCGCTGACGGGGCCGTTTCTGGCGTGGTTGCCGTTTGACGAGGCGCTGTTTCTTGCCGGCGTCTGGATCAGCCCGGTGATCCATATCGTTCTGGCCCTGATCCTGACCTGGGCGGTGCGGCCGTTGATGGGGGTAGGGCTGGGGGCGGCGGCCGGTGCGTTGACCAGCCTGCAGATCGGTCTGGTGAGCTTTGCCGCCGCGGGCCGAGCCGATCATCACCTGTTGTTTATCCTGCTGATCGCGATTGCCGTCGGTTTCGCCATCCGGGCCATGGACCATGAACGCCCGGACCGGCCCCTGGTGTTTGCTGCTTTGGCCTTATCCGCCGCGATTTGGGTAGGCCCGGAAGCCCTTGTTTTTATTGTTATTTTCCAAGCTGTTCTGGCGCTGCGCTGGGTTGTGGGCGGCGAGGAAATTTGGGGCCGCGCTAACATGGTGTTCGCGGCGCTGCTGACGCTGGCGACCGGCATGTTCAATGTGTTCGAGCGGGGCTCCGCCGGCTTTGGCGTCGTTGAGTACGACAAGATTTCCTTCGTCCACGAAATGTATGGGGCGATGACCTTTCTGGTCTGGGTGATCCTGTCCAATATCAATCTGGCCGGCTGGAAGGAACGTCTGTTCGCCGGCGTGATCGGCGCAATCGCCGCCGCGGGGGTCATGCTGTCGCTGTTTCCGGGGTTAAGCGGCGGCGGGTTTGCGGCGATTGATCCGCGTATGCTGCCCTATCTGCAGCTCACCAATGAATATCAGCCGGTGAAAGACCTGCCCAACTTCCTGGCCATTTTCGGCGGGGCGGTTCTGGCGCTGCCGTGGCTGGCCTGGCGGCTTTGGCAGACACGCGCCACCCCGGCCTTTTGGGCCTGGCTGCTGATCGGCGTGAGCCTGTTGCTCTATACCGGTCTCGGTCTTGCCTGGGGGCGCTGGTCCGCCTATGCGGGCCTGTTCCTCGCTATCGCAATCACCGGCCTGGTCGGGGAGATCGACGCTTTTGCCGGCCGCCGGTTCACCGGGCCGCTGCGGTCGTTGATCCTGGTTATCGGCATCTTCGCTGTCGTCGCCGGGCCGGCCATGGCGGGCGTCGCCCTGGTCGAGTTCAAGGACGACAAGCGCAGCAAGCCGACCTGCCTGGTAAAGGATATCGCGCCGGTTCTGTCTGCACCGCCGTTGGGCGATGAAAGCCGGATCATCGTGGCGTCCCCCAATTACGGGCCGGAACTTCTCTACCGCACGCCGCATCAAATTCTGAGCACCCTGTTGCACCGCAATACCGCCGGCATGCTGGATACGGTGGCGATCTTCGGCGGATCGGACGATGCGAATATCCGGAACGTCATCAATAAGAGGGGCGTTGACCTGTTACTCGTCTGCCGGGACGGCGGCAGCAATGCGTACTTGGATCAGGGGGCGGCGGACGCCCTCTACCAGCGGCTCCTGGCAGGAAATGAACCGGACTGGCTCCGGAAAATCGCCCCGGACAGCGCTGAAGGGGCGGGATTCAGCCTGTTTGAGGTGGTTCGTTAACGCCGTAGCCGGTAAATTTCCCCGCTAGGGAAAATACTGATATACTGATCACATTATGCGAAACCGCAGATTCCTGACGAGGTGGTGGACGGATCAGCAGGGGGCCACGGCCATTGAGTACGGCCTGATTGCGTCTTTGATCTTTCTGGCGATCATTGCGTCCGTTACGCTCTTCACCGACAGTTTGGACAATGTGTTCACCAGTATTTCCAATGCACTCCAAAGCGTCTTCTAGGGGACTGTATTAGACATTGTCGCGCGACCGGATTTGGATATTCGTACTTTCCTTCGGCGTTAAGGCGATGTTCGCGCTGCTGTTCTTCGGCAGTGTTGATATCATCAACTCCATTGAATTGACCATCAACGCCGCCGAAGGTGACGGCAGCCTCATCGCCACGTTGCCTTACCTGCCAGTCGTGCCGATCTTGCATTGGGTTGTGTCGGAACTAACGCACTACATCCCAATGCCGGTGGGTTTTGCATACAAATTATTGCCGGTAGTCTACGATTCCTTTTTGGCAATCCTGGTATACGACATTGCACTGGCGCGCAATGTCGAGCGGCCCTTGACCACTGGTCTTCTATACGCCGTATCGCCAATCGCTATCATAATTACCAGCCTGCATGGACAGGTGGATTAGATTTTTCTGTTCTTTCTTATCTGGGCCTTGTGGCTGCGTGAGACACGGCCGCTCACTCAATGGACGGCCAGTGCTTTCGGTTTAATTATGGGCCTATCCATCCTGATAAAGCCCGTGGCGGTTATCTTTGCGCCTTTTCTTTTGATGCCCCGGAACACGGTCCAAGGAGTCGCTCTGTTGCGGCAGCGTGATTTCTTCAGGTTCAATCTCCTTGCTGCAGCGACGGCCTTTTTTGTTCTGGCCGGTTTCATTTTGCTGTTTCAGTTCATGATCCGCGATTGGGGGCAGGCGCTGCTGCATATTTTTCTTTATGCCAATACTGGCTACCCGGTGGCCGGTCTGCCGATGGCGCCGCTCCTTCAAGGCGTTGAGTTTCTCCACTCCAGGATATGGATGGTGGCGCTAATTCTGATCCTTGCCGGCGCCTATTTGGTTGGGCGGATTGATTATGGACGGGCGGTTTTGATCGTCTTTCTGCTGATCCCTGGGATCGGCGGTTACGCGCCACAATATCTACTCTGGCCGATGGCGATCCTGTTGATGCTCGGCTTTGTTCGGCTGAGCGCCCTCTATACGCTGGCATCGACAACCTATTTGATCCTGTTCTATTTGAGCCCCGCAGCCTCCCACAAAATGGGCGAGAATGTCGCTATTTTCGCGCCGCTAAAAAGTGTTTCTTCCATGGCGCCGCCGGCCGATTGGTTTGGCGACCAATATATGGCTGGGCTCGCTCACCTGGGAAACTACGGTATACCGGTTCTTTGTTTGTCCCTGATCTGTTTCGTATGGCGCGCGCAGACGCGGCCAATCAATATAGCCGGGACCGATGAGCCTGCTTTTATTCGGTGGCATCAATGGCCCTGCGAATTACTTGCCTTTAGTTTAATTCTCTATTGGTTGGTGTCTTTCGAGAACCTAAACTTTGCACTGTCTCCAGTGATCGCCTCGGGCCATCAGGCCTATGCCATGATCCCTAACGGACGGTATTTTATCCCGGTCTCCGGAGGGTCGTGGGTCAATATCTTGAGTATTTTGGTAGTGCTAACCGCTGCCTGGTGCGCCGCTGCTTGGCGGGCGGCGTCAAATCGCTGACAATACCGG
>JAYQGD010000013.1:0-14718 GCA_038140415.1 Rhodospirillaceae bacterium | reverse complement strand
GAGCGCCTGATCGGCGAGCCGGTCGAGCTTCGCGCCGAGCGTCAATTGGTCGCCCGGGGCGAAGTCGTCGTGATCGAGGACAAGCTAGCCGTTCAGATCACCGAAGTGATCAAGAACAAGCTCTAAGCCCCTACACCTTCCCCATTTTCTTCAGCCAGTCCGCCATGCCCTGAATGTTCAATGGGCGGAATTGGCCATAGGCGCCCCACCCTTTGTACTCATCCATGGTGACCGATTTCACCAGATCGTCGACGGATTTGCCGGCTTTGAGACCTGCGGTCACCTGGGCCATCAGCTTTTCGATATAGACCCGAGTATCGGTCGCGTCTTTCTTGGTGCCGATGACGCTGTGGCCGGGGATGAGCGTCTTGAAGTTCAGGCTTTCGATCACCTTGATTTGATTGATCAGCCCGGCGATATCCGTGCGCGGGAAATTACGGAACGGCAGGCGCTTCGGCGACACCGCATCCACCACGAACGCCACATTCTCCGGACGGACCACCGTGGCAATCAAATCATCGCCGTGGCCATCGCCCAGATATTTCAGCTCAAACGTTTTACCGCCGATGCGGAACACCATTTCATCGGAGAAGGTTTCCGTCGGCATGGCGGTATCCGCTTTGCCGGCTTCGACGTTTTTCTTGGCGTTTTCATGGGCAATCACGGTGACGCCGCCGCCCCAGGCCTGGCCGCCGGTATTGTGGTCCCCGTGGGTGTGGGAATAGATCATGTGCGTGACCGGCTTATTGAACCGCTTCGCCAGTTCACCTTTCAGCCAGTTGACGGCGTCCGGATTGATCGGGTCGGTGACCACGATGCCGTCATTGGTGACTACAAACATGGCGAAGTGGAAGTTGTTCTGGAACCGGTAGACGTCTCCGGTCACTTTACTGATCGAACGCTTCGGCGCGTTGTTTTGCGCCGAGGCGGGCGCGGCCAAGCTTACGGCGGCGAGGACGGCGGCAGCGGCGAGGCTGCCGGTAAGCACGGATTTCATGCGGAACATCATATTGTCTCCCTTGGAAAGCATCTGCATAACGCAATAGGCGCTAGTGAATACGCCCTTATGGCAATTGGGAAATCACAAACGCTTGAAAGGGAAACAACCCGGCGTGAGATTTATTTCACAGATTTATTTTATGACTATCGGGTCAATCGTCCGGCTCTTCTTCCTCGTCAAAGCCCATTTCCGCCAGCATCCGGTCGATGGTGGCGTCGTCCAGTTCGTGAACATGGCGGGCGAGGAGATTGGCCAAAAGCGTCGCGCGCGGGCTTAAGCCCCCGGTCTCTACCGGAATGCGCGGGTGGGAGAGCTGGGCCAGTTCCTTCAATTCATCCACATCGTCCCAGATCAGCTCGAAATAGTTGGCGATCTGCATAACGAAGCCGGGGGCGGGCCGGCCCCGATTGCCGTGCTCGAGCGCGCTGAGATAGGCCGACGAAACCTGCAGGTCTTCCGCCATCTGCTTCAATTGAAGCCCGCGCGCTGCCCGGAGCGACCGCACCTTTGCGCCGAACGGGGTCATGGGCGCCTCCTCTTGAGCAGCACATAGAGCGCGCCCGCGCCGCCGTCCGCCGGGGTGGCATGGGTGAAGGAAATAATCCGTTCCCGGTTGGGCGATTGATTGAGCCAGCGGGGCACCATTTCCCGAAGCACCCCGCCCCCCTGGCTGACCGCGCCCTTGCCGGTAATCACCAGCACGCAACGCCGCCCGGCGCCGGCCTGTCCGGCGATGAACGCTTCCAGGGCGCGATGGGCCTCATCCTGACGATGACCATGAAGATCCAGCCTGGCCTCGATCGGCAATTGGCCGCGCTTGAGCCGCCGCGCCGTGCTTTTATCGACGCCGGGCGCATCGCCATGTTTAATTTCAGGTAAAGCCGGTTTGGCGGGCTGCACGGTCATGGCCGGCATGGGCGCGGGCCGGCTGATTTTACGCTTGGGCTGTTTGGCGGCCGGCGGGGCCGGCGTCTCGCCGATCTTGCGGCCGGGCAACGGCGCAACCCCCCGGAACGCATGTTCCAGGAGCGATGAATCGTCCAGGTCCTTAAGATCCTTCTTCTTCGCCATCGTCCACCAGAATAATGTGCAGCCGCCGAGGCCCATGCACCCCGAGCTGCAGCGTTTGTTCGATATCGCCGGTGCGCGACGGGCCGGTGATCCAGTTGACCGTGCGGGGCATGCCGTGCTCCTCCCGCGCCGCCGCCAGCCGCGCCCAGGCGGCCTCGTACGCGCCGTGTACCCGGCTGACAGGCAGCACCACGATGTGATTTTCCGGCAGGAAATTCAGGCTGGTCGGATGATCAGCCCCGGAGGTCAGGATCGCCGTCCCCGTCTCCGCCGCGCCGGCGAAAGCCACGGCGAGACCGACTTCGTCCGCATCCGCCGGTTTGCCCGTAGAGACATCAAGGGTCGGCTGAGCATTCCAGTCGACGCCGGCCAGGAGCGGGTCTTCATCTGTTTTGATCCGGCTCGGCAGATTATGGCTGCCGAGATAGCCGGCGATGGCGGCGGGCAAATCATCCAGGCTGGCAACGCGGTCCGTGGTGGCCGCCGCCTCTTCCGCCATGTCCCGGAACAAAGTCACTTGGGCATCCCGGTCCACCTGAGAGCGGTCGGGCACAAGACCCTCCGGCGGATTGGCCAGCCGGGCGGCAGCGGCCGAGCGCCGGTCATCATGGGTGCCGTCGGCATTCAAGGTCGCGCCGATGCGTCCCAGGATGTCCGCGCGCGCACTCATGACCCGCGCCTCTTATCTTGCGCGCGCCATTGGCTGACAAACGTCTTGCCCTGGGGCGCGGGGAAATCCCGATGCCGGGTCCAGCCGCCGCCGAACGGCAGGGTCCTGAAGCGCCGCTTCCGCCCGGCCAGCGCACTCAAAAACCGCATCTGCAGATCGGCGAATACTCGATAGAGGCCCGGCCGTTTCGCGGCGAAGGCCCAGAGAGACAAACCCCAACGCGCCACGCCGGTGATCAGCCCCTGCTCATAAGCTTCGTTGCGCCAGAACCGCAACAGCTTGGGCAACGGGATACGCACCGGACACACTTCTTCGCACTTGCCGCAAAAGCTGGAAGCCTGGGGCAAATGGACGGACGAAGCGAGATCGGTGATCCCCGGCGTCAGCACCGAACCCATGGGCCCCGGATAGACCGAGCCGTAGGTATGCCCGCCGATGGACCGGTAGACCGGACAGTGGTTCATGCAGGCGCCGCACTTGATGCAGCGCAGCATCTCCCGGAACTGGCCGGCCAGCATGTCGCTCCGGCCGTTATCCATGATCACCACGTGATATTCCTCCGGCCCGTCGGCGTCGTCCGCCCGCTTGGGCCCGGTGGAGAACGTCGTATAGGACGACATTTCCTGACCGGTGGCGCTCCGCGCCAGTACGCGCAGTAGTGTTGTCGCATCATTCAATGTGGGCACGCATTTCTCGATGCTGGCCAATACGACATGCACCTTGGGCAGGGTCTGGGTGAGATCGCCGTTGCCTTCGTTGGTGACAATCACCGAGGTCCCGGTCTCGGCGATCAGAAAGTTCGCGCCGGTGATCCCCACATCCGCGTTCAGGAATTTTTCCCGCAGCATGGCCCTGGCCTCGGCCAGCAGATCATCGGGTTCGTCCAGGGGCCGGTTCGGTTCCAGCTCGGTATGCTGTTTGCGGAAATCGGCGGATACCTGTTCCTTGGACACATGACTGGCCGGCGCGATGATGTGGCTCGGCGCTTCCTTGCGGATCTGAATAATGTATTCGCCGAGATCGGTTTCGATGGGCTCGATCCCGTTGGCCTCCAGATGGTGATTGATCTCCATCTCCTCGCCGATCATGGACTTGCCCTTCGTGACGGTCTTGGCCCCGGCGGCCCGGCAAATCTCCAGGACGATATCCCGCGCCTCCGCCGTGTCCCGGGCCCAGTGGACCTGACCGCCCTGGGCGGTGCAGTTATGCTCGAACAGCTCCAGGTATGCATCCAGATGGGCGAGCGCATGGTTCTTGATGTCGCGGGCGGCGTCGCGCAGCGCCTCGAACTCGGGCAGACGCGCAGCGGCCACCGTGCGCCGCGCCACGAAGCCGGTTTCAAGCCGCTTCATCGCCGCCTGCAGAATTTCGTCACTCAGCGCCGCGCGGGCGTTTTTCGGGAACTGTCTAGGATCGGGCAGCATGGCTTAGCCGTCTCCCTCTCCGATAGCAGGCTCATCAGTAAGCCCCGCCAGCACTTCCGCGGCGTGGCGGACCTGGATCTTAGATCCTTCGCGCTTCAACTTGCCGGCCAGATTGAACAAACAGCCCAAATCGCCGCCCAACACATGGGTCGCGTCCGTCCGGGCCAGTTCCTCCAGGCGGCTGGACACAATTTTGTCGGAGACGTCGTCATATTTGACGCAAAAGGTGCCGCCGAAACCGCAGCAGGTTTCCGCGCCGTCATATTCTTCCAGGCTCAATCCGTCGATGCCGGACAGCAACTGCCGGGGCTGGCGCTTAATCCCCAATTCCCGCAAGCCCGAGCAGGACTCGTGATAGGCCGCCACGCCTTTGAACCGGCCATAGATGGCCGGTACGTTCAGCACATCGGTGAGAAAGGACATCAGCTCGAAGGTTTTTGCGGACAGCGCCCGGGCCGCCGCCGCCGTCTCCGGATCGTCGGCGAACAGTTGGGGGTAGTGATGTGTGATCATACCGGTGCAGGACCCGGACGGCGCCACCACATAATCATAGACGCTAAATTCTTTAATGACCTGGCGGGCGATCTCCGCCGCATCGGCCTTGTCGCCGGAGTTATACGCCGGCTGGCCGCAGCAGGTTTGCGCCGGCGGGACGTCTACCCGGCAGCCCGCTTCTTCCAATAATTTGACAGCCGAAAAGCCGACGCTGGGGCGGAATAAATCCACCAGACAGGTGGCGAACAGGGCGACGTTTGGACCGGTGGCGGACATGCGCCCACCATGCCGATTAACCGGATTAAAGTAAAGTGGGCGCGGCTGAAATTCGGTTGGAAACCGACGGCGCGATACTCACCGGCAACAGGATAAACACCCGCCCCGGCTCCTTCATCTTGCCGGCCCCTTCCCGCGCGCGGGGTCCCGCGCCCCAGAACAGATCGCCCCGCACCACGCCTTTGATCGCGCCGCCCGTGTCCTGGGCGATGACCAGCCGTCGGATCGGCTGATGGGGGCCGAGCGGGTTTCTGGTATCAAGCCAGATGGGCGCGCCCAACGGAATATAGCGCCGGTCCACGGCAAGGCTGCGGCCCGGCGTCAGGCCGACCCCTTGCGCACCGACGGGGCCGTCTCCCTTGAGCTCCCGGAAAAAGACATAAGACCGGTTTTTCTGCATCAACGCATCCGCTTGGCCCGGATTGGCCGCCAGCCAGGCGCGAATGGTCTGCAGCGATACGTTTTCCTTGGTCAGCGCGCCGGTGTTCACCAATTCCCGGCCGATGGCGTAGTACGCATGGCCGTTTTTACCGGCGTAGCCGACACGCATGCTTTGACCGCCGGGCAACATGACCTGGCCCGAACCCTGAATGTGCAGGAAGAAGGAATCCACCGGGTCATCGACCCAGACCAGCTCCAAATTTTTATTACCCAGCGCGCCCCGGTCAATCTCCGCCCTGTCGGCATAGGGCTCCAGCCGGTTCCTGGCGATGCGTCCGACAATCTGCTCGCCGGCCAGGTCTTTCTTGAATTTGCCGAGATCCACGGTGACCAGATCGCCGGGTTTCTTATAGAGCGGATATTTGAAGCGGGCGCTATTTTGCCGCGAGCCCCTGAGCAGCGGCTCGAAGTAGCCGGTGAACAGCCCTTCGGCCTCGCCCTGGTTGCTCACAGCGTACGCCCGGAACCAGTTCTCGAAGAACCGCCTTGCATTGACCGGGGACACTTGGGCGCCCAGGGCCGCAGCGGCCTGGCACGCCGGCTGCCAATCGCCGGCGGTCCCAAACGCCTGGCGGGTTTTGGAAAGCTTGCTGGCCAAGGGTGCTGTCGCCGGCTGGCGGTTGATCCGGGTGCAGGATTTCAGAAATGTCGCTAGCGCTTTTGCGTGCTCGTCCGCCGCCCAGCCGGGCAGCGCCGAAAAGGTGACAGGCTGCAGTGTGAGCGTCTCTTCCCGGCTTTCGGGGGCGGGCGCGCCGCCGGGGGACAATTGTGCGCAGGCGCTCAGCAACAGCGCCAGCGCGGCTGTCAGCAGCGGGTGCAGGCGGCAGAACATACCGGGATTAGTCGAGGCTGCGGGTTGCCACAAGGGTCCAGTTCGGATCGCGGGATTTGGTGTCGTGGGCAAAGGTCCAGATATCGGTGATCTCGGAAATATGATCGGGATCGCCGTCCACCACTTCGCCGGCGGCATCGCGGGTCGCGTTGATCTGTTCGGTCACGAACTTCACCGTGATCACCGCCATCTTCCCGTCCATTTCGGCTTCCCGCGGCTCGGCGGAAACGATCCGGACCAGATTATTCTCCAGCGTCTCGTTGGCCGCTTCCCGCGACGTGATGGCCGACAGAAAATTGCTGTAGACCTCGGGGCTCAGCAGGGATTGCAGCAGCTCCCGGTCGCCTTCGGCAAACGCCTGAATGATCATCTCGAACGCGGTGCGCGCGCCGACCATAAATTCCTGCCGGTCAAAGTCGCGCAGCGCGATCTGAATTTGGGTCATCCCGCCCTCAAGGGGCGTGTCGGGGATCGCCTCCGCCGGAGACTCCATCGGGCCCGACGGTGCATTTCGATCAGCGCCGTCATCCGGCAGGGGAATGACATTGTCGTCATTATGCGGCACGCGGTTTGAGGGATCGAAACCACCCTCCTCCGGCCGGCCGTCATGGCGATGGCGGCCCAACACGCTGCGCAGCCGCAGAATCAGAAACGCCGCGATCATCGCGAATAGGATTATGTCAAATACTTGGATGCCTTCGCCCATCGGCTTTCAAACTTTCCAGAATGCTTTTGGCGTATACCGGGCCCGTCAATCCGGGCCGAAACGCCTCCCAAGGGTTATCTCCGCGTACACTACTCTGTCATGGCGCGCCGGTCTAGTCACAGGTTGGTCACGTTTTCCCCTATTTTGTCTCGGATTCCACCGGATTCAGCGGAAATACCGGGCGCGGGGTAGCGCAACAGGCCGTTCCGGTCTATCTGTCTATAAATATGCCGGTAACGCCGCACTTCAAGTGGCCGCGCCTGATATCGATCGGAGAACAAATTGGGCTATCTGCTTCTGGCCGCCTTTATCGGCATTCCCATCGCCGAAATCGCCGTTTTTATCTATGTGGGGGAGGAGATCGGTCTCTGGCCGACCCTGGGCACGGTGATTGTCACCGCCATCGTCGGCACGTGGCTGTTGCGCCGCCAGGGTCTAGCCACCGTGTTTAGGGTCCAGGAAGAAATGGACGCGGGCCGGGTGCCGCTGCGTGAATTGTTCGACGGGGCGTGTCTGTTGTTTGCCGGCGCCCTGCTGCTGACGCCGGGCTTTATCACCGACGCGCTGGGGTTCCTACTCTTCTTGCCGCCGGTGCGTGCGTTGGCCATGGCCGTCTTGGCCGCGCTGATTGTCAATCGAGGTACGATCCATGTGCACACCGCCGGCGGCTTTTCGGGCGAACCCAACTGGGATCAAACCGGCGGCGGACCGGTGATCGACGGGGAATACACCGACGTTTCGCCGGACACGGACCCGGATACGTCCAAAACCGACTCGGACACGATTGTGCGCCGCATCGAATAATGCTACCCAAAGCGCCATCAGAATTATCATAGAATACGTGCCGCCGGCCGGCCCGGCGCGTCACCCATAAATCGACGAGGACATCTCATGGCAGACGACGACGACAACGACATCATCCCCGGCGAACGGTTCACCCCCGAACCCGAGGGAGGCGATGCCGCCGCACCGGGAATGGCACCCGAAGCGCCGCTGATGATCAATGGCCAATACATCAAGGACCTTTCCTTTGAAGCGCCGGGCGCGCCGGAAATTTTTGCGCTGATGCAAAGCGAAGTGCCGTCCATCGAGGTCAATATCGATGTCGAGGCGGACGCCAAGGGAGAGAATGTCTTCGAGGTCGCGCTCACGGTCCGCGCCGAGGCGAAAGTCAAAGACCAGGTCGCCTATATTTGCGAGGTGGTCTATGCGGGACTGTTCACGGTTCACGTGCCGGCGGAAAGCCTGGGCCCGATCTTGCTCATCGAGTGTCCGCTGATCATTTTCCCGTTCCTGCGCCGGGTTGTGGCGGACCTGACCGGCGATGGCGGCTTCGCGCCGCTGATGCTGGCCCCCATCGATTTCGCCCAGCTTTATCAGCAGCGCGTGCTGGCGGCCCATCAGGCCCAACACGCCGCCAATGACGCCGACGGCGGAGACGAGGCCTAAGGCAGTACGGCCATGACCGAAGACCGTTTGATTTGGCCGGCGCAGTTTCACCACGTGTGTTTGGGCTCGGACGATGTGCCAGCGATGACGGACTGGTACCGGGAGATCATGGAAATGACGCCCGAATCCGTGGGCGACACGATCTGGATGCAGGGCAAACAGCGGGATGTGCTGTTGCGGCCCGGCAAGAAAAAGCAGGTTCATTTCATCGCCTTCAATTTAGCGGACGCCGATCATCTGCAGCGCATGCGCGCTTACCTGGAAGGCAAGGGCGTAGAGTGCCGGGACGACGCCAGCCCGGTGTTCGAAGAGGGCGCCTACTCCTTCACCGATCCCGACGGCAACCGGCTGTTGTTCGGGCTGGCCAAGGCGGACCGGGAAGCCATGGACGCACGGCCCGGACACCTGCAGCACATCGTCTTCGCCACCACTCAATTGCCGGTGGTGATTGATTTCTATCTGGATGTGCTGGGCTTAAAATTGTCCGACGTCTGCGTGGAAGAAGAAACCGGCGAGCGGACCGCCTGCTTTATGCGCTCCGACGAGATGCACCATTCCATCGCCTTTTTCCGCTCCGACAGCGCGCGGCTGGATCACTTCGCCAACGAGGCAAGCTGCTGGAACGATATCCGGGATTGGGGTGATCACTTCGCCGCGCACCGGGTGGAAATCGTTTGGGGCGCGGGCCGGCACGGGGCCGGCAACAACCTGTTTATTTTCGTCAATGATCCGGACGGCAATAATGTGGAAATCTCGGCCGAGCTGGAAACCTTCACCTATGAACAGGAATTCCGCACCTGGCCCCATGATAACCGGGCGCTTAATCTTTGGGGACACGCCTGGATGCGCAGTTAGTTTGCGCTAACCGCCGCCGTCCACATATTCGATCCGCAGCCGCTCTTCCATCCCGTCGACCTGCACCCCGTTCTTCCAGTTCTCGAAATAGGGTGAGCGCGGGCGGATATCCGGTGCGGCCAGCCACAGCCGCCACAGGTGCCGGCGGCGCGCCGGATCGGGCCAGTCCTCGAACGCGGTGCGGGTGTGCATGGTGACCGCGCCGTTCAGCAACTGAATATCGCCTTTTTCGAACGCGATCTCGGCGTGCAGTTCCTCGCAAATCTCGGCTAGCAGCGCCATGGCCTCGACCTGACCCGCGGTTAAATCCGGCGTATCACCAAGCGCATGACCTTTCTCGATATGTTTGGGGCCGGACGAGGTGCAGAGGTAATTGTCCACATAGTTAAAGATCGGCGCGGTGTACCAGGGCTTCTGCCCCGATCCGATTTCGCCGTGCCGTGTCCAGTAGAAGGTGGCGCGCAGCTCCTCTACCAAGTCGGGGCGGCGGCGCAGCATCTCGTTGTGGACCGCGACCGAGCTCGCCAGTTTCGACTGGCCGCCGGACTTGGACGTCTGCAGACACAGAAGCGTCACGATGTCGCACTGATCCACGTGGTAATCCATGGTGACATTGGTCTGATAGCCCCGGTGGTTGGGGTGGGTATAGTCGCGCCCCGCGTCCAGGACATGGCCCATCATGTCCCCTTCCCCGTTGTTGGAGAGCGCCCGGCCCAGATGCCGGCCGATCCCCCAATAGGCGATCATCAGGTCGACCCGGTCCCAGTCGTCGACCGGCATGCCGCGCAGCACGGCGACACCCAATCCGTCGGTCAGTTGTGATCTGATCTCGGCGACGGTCGCCGCCACCGGCCCCAATTCAAAGTCCGCCTTGTCCATGGAAAGCAGGTGCTCGGCCGCGTCGCCGATACCGGCCCGGATGGTGCGCGCCATGTCATACAAGCCGGCAAGATCAGCGTCGCTTAGAGGATAAATCCAGTCGCTGCGGCCTTCGAGGTCCGTACCGGTCCATTCGGACGGATCGGCAACCGGCTGTCCCGGTTGGGCCGTGCGTGAAATTGTCTCTGTGGCGATATCCATCGGTGGAGCCTAGCCCTCTGGGCTCAGGCCGTCCAGATGGGTTCCTTGATCTTTTCCAGGAAGGCTTTATGTGCCGCCTGCTCTTCGGCGCTGGCGGCATGGGGCCGGGGCTCCCGGCGCACCCGCTCCTGATCGCCTTGATCCGCGATGGCCGCGGCGGCGTCCGCCGTCAGACCCATGTCGGTTTGCCGCCCGCCGATGAGTTCCAAATAGACCTCGGCCAGCAGCTCCGCATCCAGGAGTGCGCCGTGCAAAGTCCGCGACGAATTGTCGATGTTGAAACGTTTGCAGAGCGCATCCAGGCTGGCCGGCGCACCGGGGAATTTCTCCCGCGCCAGGCGGACGGTGTCGATGGCCCGGTCCATCTTCAGCGGCGCCTGGTTCAACAATCCAAGCTCCGCATTGATAAACCGCATGTCGAATTCCGCATTGTGGATCACCAGCGGCGCATCGCCGATAAATTCAACAAAGGCGTCCATCACGTCGGCCATCACCGGGTGGTCGGCCAGGAATTCCTCGGACAGGCCGTGCACGTTGAAGGCCTCTTCCGGCATGGGCCGTTCCGGATTGATGTACTGGTGATAATTATTGCCGCTGGGCACATGATTGATCAGCTCGATACAGCCGATCTCGACGATCCGGTCGCCGTTGGCCGGATTGAGGCCGGTGGTTTCCGTATCGAGGACGATTTCTCTCATGGGCGCGATCTATCTTCTTGCGATGCGTTTCGGCGGCCAGTGGGTGGCCGGCAGGTCTTCGGCCACTTTGATCAAGCGGCGGATGGATTGCAAGCTTGGCCGTTTGCCGAGCGCTGTTTGGATCACGAAATCGGTGCGCCGGCGTTTTTCCGCATCCGGCACTTGTTGCGCCAGGATGGAACGGAACTTTTCTTCCGTCATGCCTGGACGCGATAACACCCTGATTCGCTGAAGATATTCGGGGGCGGAGACGACAGCAACGGCGTCGCAGAATTGATCGCCGCCGGTTTCGAACAACAATGGAATGTCGAGCACCACCAGCCGCGCCCGCCTGTTTGCCGCGCTGCGCAAGAACCGGTTTTGCTGTTGGCGGACCAAAGGATGGAGAATCGATTCGAGCTTGCGGAGCTCGGCCGGCTTTTCGAACACGGCTTGGCCCAGGACCTGACGGTCCACCGCGCCGTCTTTCACCGCACCCGGAAAGGCCGCGTCAATCGCCGCGACCGCCTTGCCGCCCGGCCCGGTCAGTTTATGGACGGTCGAGTCAGCGTCGTGTACGGGCACGCCTAGCATGCTGAACATGGCGGCGGCGGTGCTCTTGCCCATGCCGATGGACCCGGTGAGGCCGAGGATCACCATTATTCCGCCCCCAGAACGAAATCCCGCTGGGCGGCGGTCACCGTAGGCGCGACGCCGAACCAGGCCTCGAATCCGGGCCGCGCCTGATGCAGCAGCATGCCCAGACCATCCACCCCCGTATTGCCCTTCGCCCGCGCCGCCGCCAACAAGGGCGTCTCCAGCGGGGTATAGACGATGTCATAAACGATGGCGGACGCGGAGAGGCTCGAGAGATCCATCTCCAACGGCTCCTTGCCGGTCATGCCAAGGCTCGAGGTATTCACAACTAAGGCTGCCCCATCCACCGCACCGGCCCGGTCTTCCCAGGGCACGGCCGTGGCCGCCTCGCCCAGCAAATCGGCCAGATCATCGGCCCGTTTTTGCGTGCGGTTGGCCAATCGAATTTCCGGAGCGCCTGCGCCGAGGAGCGTCACCGCGATGCCCCGCGCCGCGCCGCCGGCGCCCAGGATCAGCACCGTGCCCTGGTCAGCCCGCCAGTCCGGCAGTTCCGCCCGGATGCTTTCCAGGAAACCGAACCCGTCGGTATTGGACCCGAAAAGCGAGCCGTCTTCGCGCACCACAATGGTGTTCACCGCGCCCATGGCCGTGGCGGCCGGGTCGGTTTCATCCATGGCGGCGAAAGCCGCTTCCTTGTGGGGGATGGTGACATTGGCCCCGGCAATTCCCAATGCCGGCAGCCCGCGAATGGCGTCGGTGATTTTCTCCGGCGGGACGGCCATCGGGATATAGGTCCCGTCGATCCCATATTCCCGCAGCCAATAGCCGTGCAGCCGGGGCGACAGGGAATGAGACACGGGCCAGCCCATGACCCCGGCGATTTTTGCAGCGCCTGTCAGCATCACCCGGCCATCACATCCCGGCTGCGCAAAAAGCCGAGCAGGGGCAAGAGCGGCAGGCCCAGAATCGTGGTCTGGTCCCCGTCGATTTTCTCGAACAATTGAATGCCCATGTCCTCCAGCCGGTACGCGCCGACCGAGGCCAGGATGCCGTCGCCGGCGGTCGCCAGATAGTGATCCAGGAACGCGTCACTGAAGTCCCGCATGTTGAGCCGGGCTTCCTCAATATTGTGCCAGACGGTGTTCCCACCCTCGGCCACGCAAGACGCCGAAATCAGCCGGTGAGTCCGGCCACGAAGCTTATTCATATGATCCCGCGCGCCCTCATAGCCTTTGGGCTTGTCAAACAGGACGCCATCGCATTCCAAAATCTGGTCGGCGCCGATGACAATGTCGCCGGGACGTTTGGCGGAAATCACCAGCGCTTTTTCCTCGGCCAGTTTCAGCGCCAGGTCCTCGGGGCTGAGATCCTGTGAGGCCTGTTTGATCGCGTCCTCGTCCACGTCCGCCGGCTGAACATCAAAGTCCAGGCCGGCGTTTCTGAGCAGCATGGCGCGCACGCCGCTGCCCGAGGCCAGGACCAGCCGGCCACTCATTCGCTGAGCTCCTCTCGGGCATGGCGGAGTTGGATGATCGCCGCCGCCGTCTCTTCGATGGAGCGCCGCGAAATATCGATCACCGGCCAGTTCTGTTCGGTGAACAGCCGCTTGGCGAAGTTCACTTCGTCCCGGACCGCCTGCGGATCGACATAGTCAGACTCGCTGCCGTCATTCAGCATTTGCAGCCGATTGCGCCGCACCTGCAGCAGTTTCCGCGTGTCATTGGTCAGCCCGACAACCAGCGGTTTCTTAAGATGAAACAGATCGTCCGGCAGATCGACGCCCATGACGATGGGAATGTTGGCGGCCTTGATGCCCCGGTTGGCCAGATACACGCAGGTCGGCGTTTTCGACGTGCGCGACACTCCGACCAGCACCACGTCCGCCTCTTCCAGGTTCCAGGTGGCCTGGCCATCATCGTGAGCCATGGCGTAATCCATGGCGGCGATGCGTTCATAGTATTCTGCGTCCAGCGTATGCTGCCGGCCGGGCCGGGCATGCTCTTCGGTTTTAAGATAGCCGCTGAGCGCCGCCATCACCGGCTGCAATACCGCCACGCAGGGCAGGCGCAACCTCCGGCAGGCCGCCTGAAGCTTGGTCCGCATGTCCGGATCGACCATGGTGAACAGCACGAAGCCCGGATGGGCCTCGATTCCGCGGATCACCTCGTCCAGCTGGCGCTCGTTCCGGACCAGGGTCCAGATGTGTTCATTTAGTTCCACGTCGTCGAACTGCACCAGACACGCGCGAGCAACCGACTGGACCGTTTCGCCCGTCGCGTCAGAGACCAAATGTAAGTGATTTTCAGTCATGGTGGATTTCAGTCGGCTGAAAACTTTCTGTACGGAACGTTGACAATTTGGGGATAACCAGGCCTTTTTCCGGAACCGGGAATTTTTCCGCACCTAAGGACGAAATCAATCCCATCGCTATTCAAACCGAATAAAAATATCCTTTCAAACTGAATTCGGGGACGGGGACGAATTCCCCGGCAGTCATCCCCAAGATTCACAAATCAACAATTCAATATAAGACCCGGAGACTCATTACTGAATCCCAATTCCAAGAATTTTATCCCGGCATCTATCACCGGAAATCAACGCGCCGCAAAACGATGAAGAAAAATCGGTGATAAGTTGGGGAAAAAATTTAATCCACTTTATACCGGCCCCAACAACAACCATTACCTTTTTATATTATATATTATATTGATAGGGAGATTTGTATAACTTCCCGGCCAAGCTTTTCTCACACCTCATCCGAACACTTTATCCGACAGGCCCTTCATGAACACACAGACCAAACCCCTGCTTCGGGTTCTTGCCGGAGAGACCCTTGATCCGCCACCCGTCTGGCTGATGCGCCAAGCCGGCAGGCACCTACAGGAATACAAAGACCTGCGCGCCAAGGCCGAGAACTTCCTCAATTTTTGTTACACACCGGATATGGCGGTGGAAGTCACCCTGCAACCGATCCGGCGCTATAGCATGGATGCCGCTATTCTGTTTAGCGATATTCTGGTCATCCCGGATGCCTTAGGCCAGGAGGCTTCCTTTGTGCCGGGCACCGGACCTAAACTGGATCCGATCCGGACCGTGGCTAAGATCGATCGTCTTCAGGATGAGAGACTGCACGAACACCTTGCTC
>JAYQGD010000012.1:10991-14807 GCA_038140415.1 Rhodospirillaceae bacterium | reverse complement strand
CGGCAAACGTGCTGCCGGATTTGATTGTCTCCATAACCGGAAGCAAAAATTCGATCCGCATACCAGCAATGACATCGCTGTTGTAGCCGAACAGGTCCAACGCGCTTTGGTTGGCCAGTCTCACCTGGCCTTCGGAAGTGAACACCAGGATGGCGTCAAATGAATTTTCGAAAAGGGCCGGCAATGCGGCTGAAGAGAACAACCCGCCGGCAGCTTGTGGCGTGTCCGGCCGATCAGCCGAGGCTTCAACCCGCTCAGTTTCCAATCGCTTCTTCGCGTTATCGTGCGTCGCCATTCAATGCTCTCCCCCGGGTGTCTCGCCACAACCGGACTTCGTGCATATTTCAAATGGGACGTATGATTTTGTTGTTTATTGAGCAGAGATACGTTGCCACAAGTTGCGAGTCATTTCTACCCGCATTTCCCCCTCGGAAACGTACTGAAATATTCGGAAATTTTCGCCTAAGACCGGTGTTTAAGACGCCCGCAGCCCGGCCTCGGCAATGGTCTTCGCCATGCTGCGCACATGATTTGAGAGAATGTCGATCAACGCGCGCTGGAAAGGATCGGCCTCGGCCAGTTTTCGCTGCAGGGTCCCTCTGGAGATAACGATGAGTTCCACCGGGCCGCCGACGGCGCGGGCCGACGCCATCCGGGGTTCGTCATTGATCAGCGCCATTTCGCCGAACATGCCGCCCTGGGGCACGTGGCCCAGCACAGTGCCTTCATCGTCCCCTTCGACATGTTTGATAATTTCGACGTCGCCGGAGATTACCACGAAAGCGGAATCGCCGGTCTCTCCCTGGCGGAAGATAAACCGGCCTTCGTTGATAGACCGCCTTTCCGTTCCGGTGCGGCCTTTCACTTGCTGCTCTTCTTGTGAGGCAGACTCGTTCATTCGCATTCCCCTTGCTATCCGGATCGGTGCTTTCCGGCCTTTTATGGATAAGGGCGCGAGTTTAGCAAATGTTGGCGCGCACCGCGACCCCTGCGTGCCAACAAATTTCGGGTTATTCCCTTAAAAAGGGTCGGCTAGAACGGATCAGCCGGCAACCGGTTTTGAATTTGCGGCGAGTCGGCGGCGTGACGCTGGCAGCGGAAGACAGGATTGCTGCCCGTATAGGCCGGATGTTCGTGCTCCACATAGAAGGGAGAGACATACTCCCAAACGATGTCGCCCTCGGGTGTTACCTCGAACAGCCGCCCCCAGAGCCCTTCACAAATCATCGTGTTGCCGGACGCCAGCCGCTGGGCGCCGCTGATAAACCAGCTAAAGAAGGACCGTCGGGGGTTGCCGGTGTAGCGCCAAACCACCTGGTTATTGGCCGGATTCATCTCGATCACTTCGGAGCCTGTTTCGGGTCCCCAGAGATAAACATCCGCCCGGTTGCCGAAGAACAGGATGTTGCCGTTTTCCAGCTCCTGCACGTCATGGTGCTGGCCCCAGTTATTATCTTGTTGAGACCAGACGACCTCTTTGGTCGCCGGATTGATCCGGACCATGGCAGCGTTGTAGCGCCAGTTCACAATGACATCGTTGTTATCACACACGAAGACCGTGTTGGCGTGGCAGAATTCCTTGCGGTGAACCGCCGGGCTGATCCAATAACGCTCATCCGTCAAATCCAGGTCCTTGGCGGCGCGCCATTCCCAGACGATATTGCCCGTCGGATCAACTTCGCGGATCACATCCGTATAGATGCCGTCTTCATGCTCCATACCGGCGCGGCCGCCCGGAATTTTGGCCATCTCCGCTGGATCGTCGATGAGCTCCCACGCCGCATAGACCGTGTTGCCGTTGGCTTTGCGATGGAAATCATGATGCTGGGCGTGGTCGACATGCTCCCACACAATATTGCCGTCCCAGTCATACTCAATCAGATGACCGCCCTTGGCCGGCAGCCGCGGATTGTTTTCCTCGGTCCGGATCGCCGCCAGCAGGTTGCCGTTATCCAGCATATAGGCGTGGTTGCCCACGTCGTTCGGCAGGTCCCACTGGTGCACTACGTCGCCGTTCATATCCACGATATAGGTGTTGGGCTGGCCGAGCGGCGTAAACAGGGTATAGCCGGGCGTGGCGCGCGACTTGTCCATCTGGATCAGACCGGTGCGGGTATCTATGGCGGGCATGGCTCTTCCTTTGACTGGGAAACAGTCTCACAAATTTTCGATGGGAGGGATTTCACCGGATAGCCCACAAAGGGTCAAGTTGCCTTAAGCGGGCATTTCACCAGTTAAAATTTTGCGCAATTCGTCGGTGAGCGGCTGAGACTTGTTGGTTTCCGGATCGAAAAAGACGGTCACCACTTCCGCGCTGGCGATGCATTTGTCCCCGTCGAACACCGCTTGGCCCAGCGTGTAGGACGACCCGCCGACCCGGATCACAATGGTGCCGATATCGACCGAGCCGGGATAGAACAGCAGGGAATTGTACTCGACGGAGAATTTGACCACGGCAAAGCCGGTGAGAATATCCTTGCCCAGGGACACCATGTTGGCGTCCCGGAAATGGACCCGGCCGTCTTCCAGGAAGGCATTGATAGCGCCGTTATTCACATGGCCGTTCGGGTCCAGATCGCTGTAGCGGATGGTCGCTGTCGTCCAGTTGCGGAAAGTGCTCCGGTCTTTCAGATCGATGGGATTCTCGGCGTTCATGCTGACTTTGCTCTCAGGAATTCGTTCTTAGGGATTAAATGTCTGTTCGAGCAGTGCGCCCATCATCTTGTCCATGGGGAGCTCTGCTTTCATCTGTTCGTAGCGGGCATCCGCCCATTCCTCAAGGTCTGTCTCCGCCAGATTTTGCCGGCAGGTTTCCACAAGATTCTCCGGCGTGGTGGTCAGGCAATAGCCTGCGTACGGATTGTTGGTCTCGCTGACCTCCAGCACCACCGGCACACGGTTGATCACCGAATGACAGATGCGGGTCACCGAAACAATCCGGTGGCGATCGGTTTTTTGCAGCGACAGGCTCAGCCGGGACCGGGCCATCAGGGCATCCCGGATATAAACCGGCACGGGCTGACCGGGAAAGTAAGTGTTCATCCCGGCGTCCGCCAAATCCTGCATCAGGGCTTCCCGGCGGGGCGACGGCATGCCGCTCATTAGCAGATCAATATCTTTGCACGCCCTTGGTAAGGGAGTGATCTCCTCCATCGCCGACAGATACCCATAGGGCAGATGCGCGCTGTTGGGATTAAGCGCCAGACACGCCTCTACCGACTCGTCCAATTGGCTCCAGACAAACTCAGCATTTTGCGCCGCCAGCTCGAACGCCAAGACCTCATCAGGCGTGATACCTTCCGCGCCGTAATTCCAGACGCCGTCCGGTGACAGGGATTCGGTACAGACCAGACCGTATTTCACCCCGGCGGCCTTCATTTTCAAAGGAAAATCCGGCTCCACATAAAATCGGGCGAAGAATAGGTTCACCGCCGAGCGATCCAAATGCTCGGTCCCCAGTGTCACCTGGATACCATTGGCTTCCAGCGCATATTTCACAAAGCGCACGGAATCGGCATTGGTTTCCCACAAATGGGGCGGCAGATTTCCCAGGATGATGTTCACGGTGTCGGCCAAGGGCGCCTCCTCTCCGGCACAATGCCACCGGGCGGCGATCCGCTCAACGGCGGAAATGGCCGGCGGCAGCTGACACCTCCCGGTTGCCGCCGGACGGACAGGGAATATACTCCTCCTTCGACAGGCTAATGAGGCGACCTTGAATGACGCAAACCGATCCTGATCGGTCGAGATTCTGGCTCTATGTCCGGCTGTCCTTGGGCGCGGGCCTATTGGGCATCGCCTTCGGCTATTATCTGC
>JAYQGD010000012.1:8277-10981 GCA_038140415.1 Rhodospirillaceae bacterium | reverse complement strand
ATCTGCAGTCGATGGGCCGGACCGAGATGGACGGGTTCGGTATTTTCTCCTACGCCGTCCGGGGAATCATCGTCGGTGCGTTCTTTTGGTACTTCGAACTGTTTTGGGTCCGGGGCCCCCGCGGTGAACGGCTGCGGCAAATGGCCTACGGCGCACGATTGGTGATTAAGACCATCGCCTACGTCGTCGCAATTGAGGCCGGATTGCTGATCGGCTATGTGATCTTTTATCCGCGCGAGGCCTGGAGTTTTATCACGGGCGGGTAAGCGGCGGGAACCTACCGGCCCTCGAACGACATGGTCGCCGGCGAGATCAGCGCGCCGAAAGCTTCGCACCAGATCACCACGCTTTTGTAGCGGGTGGGATCGACGGACGCCGGCACCGAGTAATTCTGGCTGCCTTTGAACGCCCTGATCATCCCGAGATCGACGAAGTTACTTGCCTTCACGTCGTCGGAATTTTTGATGTCCGCTTTGTCCGACAGCAGCACCTTATATTTCGGGCCGGGTCCGACTTCGAAATCCTTGCCCAGGTGAACCAGATCCTTGAACACCCGCACGCCGCCCTTGCCCCAATGGACGGGGTCGGACGGATTGGCGTGGACGAATGTTCCCCTCGCAACCTGCTCCCGCTGATCCGCATTGGTGATTTCCTCGGTCGCGACGACATCCGATAGGAAAATATACGGTTAGAACTAGATGCCGAGGGCGAAGCCCGCGCCGGTGCCGAGAATGCCGCCCAAAAATAAAATCAGAATCGCTTTTTTCATGTGCCAATCATCCTCTAGCTTAGGGCGTATTCACCGTCCAAGCGAATGTCACCGTCGCAACTCAGCTTGCCCCGCTCCGTCATATCAATGACATGGGCGAACACGGACCGCTGCGCCGCCGGGATCAATCGCTCATCCAGGCCCACATACATTACCTTGACCATCTCCGCGATGGTGCCGATCCCCTTCTCCAGGCAATCCACGATCTGGTTTTCCCGCATACGCCGGTGAACGAGCAATCCTCTAACAAAGCGCTGGGGCCGTTGAATGGGAGCACCATGAGTCGGGTAGTAAATTTCGTCCTCCCGCTCGCACAAACGCTCCAGGCTCTTCAAATATTCCGACATCTCCCCGTCGGGCGGGGAAATTACCGTGGTCGACCAGCCCATCACATGATCCCCGCAGAACAGGGCATTCTCTTCGCGGAAATGAAAGCACAGGTGATTGGACGTGTGCCCCGGCGTGTGGAGGCATTCGACCGACCAGCCGTCCCCTTCCACCACGTCGCCGTCGCGGAGCGAGATATCTTCGACGAAATCCTTATCGCCGCCGGCCTCTACTGACTTCCCTTGTTCATACCGGCCGGACCCGTGGGGGCCATAGCCATAGATCTCCGCCCCGGTGCGTTCCTTCAACAGCCGTGAGGCTGGTGAATGATCCGTATGGGTGTGAGTGATAAGCTGATGGGTGATCGTCTCGCCGGTGGTCGCCGCCAGGATTGCTTCCACATGCTCGACCATGTCCGGTCCGGCATCGATCACCGCCACATTGCCATGCCCCAGGATATAGGTCCCGGTGCCCTTAAAGGTGAACGGTCCCGGATTTTCGGCAACCACCCGGCGGATCAGCGGCGACACCGTTTCCACGGCGCCGTAGCTGACCTCGAACTCGGTGTTGAATCTCATTTTATCGGCCATGGCCGGATTATACGTGTGTAGCCGGGTCTGAAAAGCGGAGCGATACCCGCAGCCCCGGCAGATTGTCATCCAGGGTCAGCACCGCGCCATGTTGCTGGGCGACGGCCTTCACCAGGCTGAGGCCCAATCCGCTGCCCGGCTGATTGCGGCTTGCCTCCAGCCGGACAAACCGCCGGAGCACCTCGTCCCGTTTGTCCGCCGGAATGCCGGGGCCACTGTCGGCGACGATCAGCTCAGGCCCTGCCTCCGTCCGGCGCACCAATACATTGATATTGCCGCCGGCGGGCGTGTAGTTGAGCGCATTGTCGAGGAGATTAGCCAACGCCTGGCTCAGAAGCTGGCGGCTGCCCTTGATCGAGATATCCGCCTCGGCCTCGCAGGCAACGGTGATCGACTTGTCTTCCCCCGCCGGCTGATAAAGCTCCGCCATATCGGCGGCCAGCATGCTGAGATCGACAAGCTCCATCTCGCCCATGGGGCCTGCCGCTTCCGCCTTGGCGATTTCCAGAAGGTTATTGAAGGTCTCCAACAATCTCTCCACCTCCTCGATGGTTTGCTCCAGCGACTCTTTGTAGCCGTCCACCGACTGATCCGACATCAGGGTCACTTCGATACGGCTCCGGAGTCGGTTCAACGGGCTCCGCAGATCATGGGCGATATTGTCGGTCACCTGGCGCATGGCGGTGACCGAGTTCTCAATCTGCTCCAGCATGTCGTTGAGATTTCTCGCCAGCCGGTCCAGCTCGTCGTCGGCGCCGGTCAACGGAATGCGCCGGTGCAGATCGCCGGCAATGATCTCCCGGCTGGTGCGGTTAATAATCTCGATCCGGCGCAACATGTTACGGCTCATCAGTATGCCGCCGCCCAAGCCCAGACCCAGCGTCAGGATCACCGCCCAGACGAGCGTGTTTTGCATGATCTTCTCGATCCGCAGGCGTTCATGGATGTCGCGCCCCACCAAAAGCTGGAACCCGCCCTGCAATTCTAAATGCCGGGCGCGGGCGGCATGGACTTCCTC
>JAYQGD010000012.1:0-8267 GCA_038140415.1 Rhodospirillaceae bacterium | reverse complement strand
GCCGGCGATAGGCCGGCGTTGGATATCTGCAAGTAGATAAAGACTTTGGCGCTGGTTTTGGCTGCGCTCCCGGACGATGGCGGCGACACCCTGCAATCCGGTCAGCCGGTAGCGTTCGGCAAAGCCCGTGATCTCGGCATCAATGGTCTCGTCGGTTTGCGTGGTGCTGATGTTCGACGTCGACCAATAGACAAAGCCCAGCAGCACCGCGACGGACAGACCGAACAGCACTAGATAGACCAGCGCCATCCGAAAGGTCGTGGTGCGGAGAAGTCGGCGGCTAATCGGCATCGCGGAGGCTATATCCGGCGCCCCGCACCGTGTGCAGCAGCGGCTTGTCGAAGTCTTTGTCGATCTTGGCCCGGAGCCGGGAGATATGGACATCGATCACATTGGTTTGCGGATCGAAGTGATAATCCCAGACATTCTCCAGCAGCATGGTCCGGGTGACAATCTGGCCGGCGTGCCGGGCGAGATATTCCAGCAGGCGGTATTCCCGGGGCTGCAATTGAATTTCCTGACCGCCGCGAGACACCTGACGCTTCAACCGGTCAATGGTGAGGTCGGCCACCTGAAACGTGGTATCCGCCTCCGACGGGCTGGCGCGCCGGACCAGCGCGTCGATCCGCGCCAGAAGCTCGGTAAAGGCATAGGGCTTGGTGAGATAATCATCGCCGCCGGCGCGTAAACCCTTTACCCGGTCGTCCACGTCGCCAAGCGCGCTCAAGAACAGGATCGGCACCTCGATCCCCTCGGCCCGCAAGGTCGCGACCACGGCCAGGCCATCCATCTGCGGCAGCATGCGGTCGACAATCAACACGTCGTAGCCGCCGTCCCTGGCCATGGCGAGCCCGTCCAGCCCGTCCGCGGCATGGTCGGCGACATGGCCGCTTTCGCCCAGGCCTTTGACCATGTAGGCGGCGGCTTCCCGATCATCTTCAATAACCAAAACACGCATGAGAATATCCCGATTTCCCGCCTGATATAGCCTATTCATCTTTCATCGCCAAATGCCCAAAGAAAACGGCGCCCCGGCCCACATTGGGCACCGGGACGCCGCCGTTCAGGCATTAAACTCTTAGGCGTTCTTCAGCGGCAAGGCGACAAAGCGTTCATTGCCCTGGCGCAGCACCAGCATCAGGACGGCCTTGCGGTCCTTGGCTTTCGCACTGTTGACCAGTTGCGCGACCTCGTCCGGGGTGTTCACCGAGGTGTTGCCGACGGCAACGATCACATCGCCCCGGCGAAGACCGGTTTTGGCGGCGCTTGTCCCGCGTTCCACGTCCGTGATGACCACGCCGCCGATGGTCTTGTCCACACCGACCGCAGCGCGGGTCCGTTCGTCAAGTTCGGCAAGCTGCATGCCCTGCACGCCGCGCTCGCCGGCCTCGGCGACCTTTTCGGTTTTGGGCTGGGCACCGATCTTCACGTCGAGTTCGACTTCATCGCGATTCCGCCAGACCGTGATTTCGGACATCGTGCCGGCTTTGATCGCCGCGATGATCCGCGGCAAGTCGCGCAGCGCCTTCACGTCCGCATCGTCCACTTCCAGGATAACGTCGCCGCGTTTCAGGCCGGCCTTTTCGGCGGGGCTGCCCTCGGCAACCTTGGAGACCAGTGCCCCCTTGGCTTTCTCCAGGCCTAAGCTCTCGGCGATTTCCGGGCTCACCTGCTGGATATGGACACCCAGCCAGCCGCGTTCGACCACGCCGCCGTCCTTCAATTGAGTAATGATCTGGCGGGCCTGGTTCGACGGGATAGCAAAGCCGATGCCCACATTGCCGCCGGACGGCGAGAAGATTGCGGTGTTCACGCCGATGACTTCGCCCTTGGCGTTGAAGGCCGGGCCACCGGAGTTGCCCTTGTTGATCGGCGCATCGATCTGCAGGAAGTCGTCGAACGGACCTGCGCCGATGTTGCGGTGATGGGCGCTGACAATCCCGGTGGTGGCGGTCTTTCCGATGCCGAACGGATTGCCCAGCGTGATCACCCAGTCGCCAACCCGCATGGAGGCGGAGTCGCCGAAATTGACGGCGGTGAATTCTTCGTCCGCTTGGATTTTCAGCAGCGCCAAATCGGTCTTCGGATCGGCGCCGACGAGTTTGGCGTCGACCTTGCGGCCGTCATCAAGCTGAACCTGAATTTCATCGGCATTGTCGATGACGTGGTTGTTGGTCACCACCAGACCACTTTTGTCGATGATAAAGCCGGAACCGATGCCCTGCCCTCGGGGCGCGTCATGGTTCTTGAAGCCGGGGTTCGGCCGGCCCTGGCGAAACTGACGCATGGCGTCTTCGTCGAAAAACTTCTCGAAGAACTCTTCGAACGGGTTTTCAGCCATGCCGCTCATTTGCGGGCCGGCTTTGTGGGTCACCATGATCGACACCACCGCCGGGCTGACCCGCTCGACCACGTCGGCGATATTCACCGGCAGTTGAACGGTGGGTTGCGTTTGAACGGTTGTGACCGGTGCTTTGGTCAGCGCCGTGCTGGCCTTCAGGCTGTCGAGACCGGCGAAGACGCCGGCGGTGCCCAAAAGGGCGGCGGTCACGGCGGCAATCACTACTTTATTGGATTTACCGCTCTTGGAATTGAAGTTTTGAGTGCTCATTGCCATCTCCATTGTTTCCGGTTTCGGGTTAAGCCGCAGCCTTGTGCGGCTGAATTTCGAGACCAAATATAGGAGTGGCGAACTTACGGGGACGTTGCCGAATCATTACCTTTTGGTAAGGTTTAGACAGCTAACCTTTATGAAATTGTACAAGTGTCTGAAAATATTGATATATTGCAGGATACGTACACGTACGTTTGGTAAAAAATGAAGCCTAGGACTAAAAGAATCATCCGATGGGGCTCCGCAGGCGTTGGCGTCCTGTGGATGGGTATTGTCGGCTGGACCGAGTTTAACGACATCGGTGTAACCAGTGTCGCCAGCAACTATCGGGAACAGCAGATCCAAAAGCAGCTTGCCGACTGCAAGGGCTCCTTCAAAAAACGCTATGACTGCAAGTCCGCCATCCTGCGCGCGGCCGGCCGGGATTCATTCAATTATTGGGGTAAAAAGTACGCGATTACGTTTGCCCCCGCCATCCTGCTGTACGTCGCCTTTCACCTCTGGTTGCGCAGGGTGGAGTGGGCGGAGGAAAAGGAACGCCGCCGGGTCCGCCTGATCCGGATCGAAAAACTCCGCCAGAAGAAGAGCCGCTTCGCCAAGGAAGAGGGCCGCCAGCGAACTCTCACAGCGAAGCGCCGGCAGGCCATTAAGCAGGCGGAAAAAGATGCCGCGCGGGAAGAAAAGAAACGCCCGCTCAATGTGATGATGGTCAGCCAGGACAAGGAATTCGTCTCGTCCATTTCCGAGCCCCTGCTCGAAGGCGGCTACAACGTGATCCAGACGGATTTGCGGGACGTGTTCTTGGGCTACAAGGAAATCGGCTGGCATATCATTGTCACCGACACGAACTTCAAACGGCCGAAAATTCACCCAGAGGACCGGAACGATCCGGATTTCCCGGGCCATCCCAAGCCGCTTCAGGACACCGTTGATGAATTGAAGAAGCGCAAGGAAAACGTACGCATCATCGGCTGCTCGGCGGATTTCGTCGGCATGTCCGAAGATGAAAAAGACGAAGCCGCCATCGAAATGGCCGCCGACGCGGTCATCCCGAAACCCTTCGATGTGGAAGAAACGCTGGAACTCTTCGACGAGCTAATGGCAACCGATGACTACGACGAAGTCGTTGACGACGGCGCCGGCATTTAAACCCCGCCCTCTCGCTTCTCCATACTTATCCTGATTCTGAAAATGGTACGGCCGCAACCCAATGGCAAGGATCGCGGCCGCACCGGAGACTGAACTCATCGTAGTCCGGACCATTCTGGTTCAGACGATTGGCAGAATTTCCGACAAGTTCAAAAACTGGTTCGAAGTCCACCGGACATGCGCCGGCTATTCGGTTCACGCCGTCATGCCACTTACACCATTATTTTTATGTGAGGTTTCTTCTCACCAAGAGCTGCCAATCGCATCATTGGTCCTGTTCCGGACGGATTGATGATTCAGCCCGGAAGATGAACAAAATCTTAATGCGCGATTATTGGCGGAATTGTGCCGTTTGCCGGCCCGTGTTCCCGGTTCGATCTTCGGCAAACCCGTTATAGATTCGGGTGCAAGGCGTCTTCGATGCCTATTTCAGGACGGTTTCCACGAGCTTGACCCAGTAGCTCGCGCCGATGGGCAGCACGTCGTCATTGAACACAAACTTGGTGCTGTGCAGCGGATGGGTTTCTTTGTCGGAAAATCCGCCGCCGAGACGCATGAAACAGCCCGGCCGCTCATTCAACATGAAGGAGAAATCCTCCGACGCCATGCTGGGCGGGTATTCAGGATAGATGTCAGCACTGCCGACGATCTCCTCAGCGACCGACAGCGCCAGATCGCTCTCCGCGTCGGCATTGATCAGCACCGGATAGAGATGCTCATAGGTAAGCTCTGCCGTCGCGCCATGGGCCGCCGCCGTGTTTTCCGCGATCCGCTTGATCAAGGGCTCGAGAATGGTCTCGGAGTTTTCCGCAAATGATCGCGCCGTGCCTTTAAGAACCGCCTCGTCAGCGATCACGTTCATGGCGTCGCCGGCGTGGAACTGGGTGACACTGACCACCACCCCCTCGATCGGGTTGGTGACCCGGCTGGCTATGGTCTGCAGGGCGGAGACGATTTCCGCGCCGACCATGATCGGGTCGATCCCCTGATGGGGCGCGGCGGCATGACTGCCCTTGCCGCGCACGACAATCGAGAAAGACGCGGCAGACGCCATGGAAGGCCCGGCGCGCACGCACATTTTCCCGGCCGGCATATTCGGCCAGTTGTGCATGCCGAAGATCGTATCCATGGGGAACTTGTCGAACAGCCCCTCCTCCACCATGACCCGGCCGCCGCCGGCCATCTCTTCCGCCGGCTGGAAGACGAAATGGACGGTGCCGTTGAACTTTTTGGAGTCGGCCAGATACTTGGCCGCGCCCAGCAACATGGTCGTATGCCCGTCGTGCCCACAGGCATGCATCTTCCCCGGCACTTTGGAGGCGTAAGGGAGGTTCGTCTGCTCCTCCATATCCAGCGCGTCCATATCGGCGCGAAGCCCTATGGACGGCCCGTCGCCTGTCGTCAGGGTGCCCACAACCCCGGTCTTGGCCATCCCCTGATCGACCTCGATTCCAAAGGACCTCAGCTTTTCCGCAACAAAGTCCGACGTCCGGGTTTCTTCGAATGCGGTTTCCGGATGGGCATGGATATCATGCCGCCAGTCCGTCATTTCGCCGTGAATCGCTTTGATTTCATCGTAGATAGGCATGCCGAGACCTAATCACATCGCATGGCCGGCGGCAATAACGCCGATGTGTGACGTTTCGAGGCCAGCCATGCGCCCTACAGGGTTGACTTGGAGACGAAATCGGCCAACTCTCCCCTTGAACCAAGTGGAGTAATGCGAATTCGGCGCTTAACAAGGCCGGATGTCGAGGTTCTAAATGATTGAGACCATCGTTGACCCTGGGCCGGACGCGATCACGGCGGACTCCCTGGACCCCTTCCTGGATTTTGAAGCGGAAATAGAACGGCTGCGTAAAGAGAAGAACGCGGTCATTCTGGCCCACTACTACCAGGCCCCGGAAATCCAGGAGATTGCCGACTTCGTGGGCGATTCCCTCGACCTGTCGCGCAAGGCCGCCGATACGGACGCGGACATGATCGCCTTTTGCGGCGTCAAGTTCATGGGCGAATGCGCCAAAATCCTGAGCCCCGATAAGACCGTGGTCATTCCCGATAAGGAAGCCGGCTGTTCGCTGGAAGATTCCTGCCAGCCGGAAGAGTTCATTAAGCTCCGGGAGAAATATCCGGATCACACGGCCATCACCTATGTGAACTGCTCCGCCGAGATCAAGGCGTTGTCCGACATCATTGTCACCTCCTCCAACGCCGAAAGTATTTTGCGCCAATTGCCCGCGGAAGAAAAAGTGCTGTTCGCGCCGGACCGCCACCTGGGCGCTTATCTCGCCAAGAAAACCGGCCGGGATATGCAGCTCTGGCCCGGCACCTGTATCGTCCACGAACAGTTTAACGAGCGGGAACTGGTGAAGCTTAAGGTCCGCCACCCGGAGGCCAAGATCGCCGCCCACCCGGAATGCCCGGACGTGATCCTGAACCACGCCGACCATATCGGCTCCACCCGGTCGATCCTGGACTTTGTCACCAACGACAACGCGCCGGAATTCATCGTCGCGACCGAGCAGCACATCATCCACCAGATGGAGAAAGCCGCGCCGGACAAGATATTCATGGCCGCGCCGGGCGCCGACGGCACCTGCGACTGCGCCAACTGCCCGTTTATGGCCAAGAATTCCCTGGAAAAGCTGTATCTGGCCATGTTGAACGAAGCCCCGCGCGTGGAAATGCCCGAAGATCTGCGGATCAAGGCGCTGAAACCGCTGCAGCGGATGCTGGATATGTCGCCCTCAGCCCCCCGGCAGGAAAAAAATGCTGCCTGACGGTCTCGACCCCGACGCTCTCGACAAATTGCTGGACGCCGCGATCGCCGAGGACATCGGCAAGGGGGATTTGACCTCCAATGCGGTGATCCCCAAGGGCGTGCGCTTTACCGGCGTGATGTCGGCCCGCGAAGAGATGGTCTGCGCCGGCTTGCCCATCGCCGGGATGATCTTCGACAAGTTCTCCAAGGACATCATCTGGACGCCGCGCGCCAAGGACGGCGACAAGGTCCCGGCCGGCACGGTTTTGGCGGATTTGGAGGGCCCGGCGGTGGATCTGCTGACCGCGGAACGCACCGCCATCAACACGCTGCAGCATCTGTCCGGCATCGCCACCCTCACCCGCCAATATGTGGACGCGATCCAAGGCACCAACGCCATCCTGCTGGATACGCGCAAGACCATCCCAGGCTTACGCGATCTCGCCAAATACGCCACCCGCATGGGCGGCGCGACCAATCACCGCATGCGCCTGGATGACGGGGTGTTGATCAAGGACAACCATATCGCCGTCGCCGGCGGTGTGGCGGAAGCCATTCGCCTGGCCAAGGAAGCCGGCCTCAAGGGTGTCGAGGTGGAATGCGACACGTTGGAACAGGTGGATATCGCTGTTGAGGCCGGCGCGGACAGTATTCTCTTGGATAATATGAATACCGAGCAGCAGGCCGAAGCCGTTCGGCGGATCAATGGCCGCGTGCCCACCGAAGCCTCCGGCGATATCAATCTGGAGACCATCCGGGCCATCGCCGAGACCGGCGTTACCTACATGTCGGTCGGCCGGCTCACCCATTCCGCCCGGGCGGTGAATATCGGGCTCGACTGGTCCCAAGCGTAAGCCCATGGCCGGCCAGAAATCCTTCCGGCGGCTGCGGATGGGCCTCTCCACGATCCTCGGATTTCGCCCGCAGGGCTTCTTTATCCCGTACCGGCACGCGGACAGCGCCCTACCCCTGGGCCGCTATTCTGAAATCGAAAAAATATTCAATAAATCAAATATTTATTTTATTGAATTTATAAATAAGTTTAATAATTACGCGGCGGAATTTGACGCCATCGGGCCGGATAATCCGCCGGAACCCCGCTGGAACCAGGACTGGTTTCCGCCCCTGGATGCGGCCGCCGCCTACACCATGGTCCGCGACCAAAAACCGGCCCGGATTGTCGAGGTCGGCTCCGGCCATTCCACCCGGTTCATGGCCCGCGCGGTCCGCGACGGCGGGCTTCCGACCAAGATCACGGCCATCGATCCGGCGCCCCGCGCCACCATCACCGGCCTGCCGATCGAGATCATCAACGCCACCGCCCAGACGGTCGATTTGGCCGTGTTCGAGGCGCTGCAGGCGGGCGACATCCTGTTTATCGATTCCAGCCACATCCTGATGCCCGGCACCGACGTGGATTTCCTGTTCAACCGGGTGCTGCCCGCCCTGCCCGCCGGCGTTCTCGTGCACATCCACGATATCTTTTTGCCCGACGACTATCCGGCAAGCTGGACCTGGCGCGGCTACAACGAACAACAGGCGGCAGCGCCGCTGCTGCATACGGGCGGCTATGAGCTGTTATTTTCCAGCCATTTCGCCCGGACCCGGCTCACGGACGCGATTGCGGGCTCACCCGTGGCCAAGCTGCCCATGACAAAAGACGCCGTTGACACCAGTCTCTGGCTCAAGAAGCGATAAAGTCGAGGAATTAACGGTTTTCGACGTAACCGGGCGCGGTGGACG
>JAYQGD010000011.1:0-14834 GCA_038140415.1 Rhodospirillaceae bacterium | reverse complement strand
CCCCGACCACCGCCCCTCCTCGCCGCCCCTAAACCGCCGTAAGAACTCCCCGCGCATCCAATATATAAAGGTCCGCTCACCCCGGATAGGCGACGTTTGAAGTTCATTCCAAAAAAAAGACCCGGCTATTCGCTAGCTAGGTCCTCTTTAAAAATGGCTCCGGCGGTAAGATTCGAACTTACAACCTATCGGTTAACAGCCGATTGCTCTACCGTTGAGCTACGCCGGAATACCCATTTCAGACATCGCCGGCCGGGGGCCGGGGTCTCTTTTATCTAACCGGTTTCGGCGAACGTTTCACGTCCTTTTGGACGTCTTTGCGCACATCACCCGGTCCACGGAAAATTGGAGGCGCGGACCGGAATCGAACCGGTGTACACGGCTTTGCAGGCCGCTGCGTAGCCACTCCGCCACCGCGCCGTCCGCTTGGCCGCGAGGGGCGGAATTTAGTCGTTGCACCTATCCCGGTCAAGCCGCCATATGCGCCAAGTGTCCCGGCGCGCCGGAACTTGCCCGCGCCGCCGTTGGATTGGGGTAATTCCTGACGAGAGAGTCTGTTTTTTGATCGGAATTTGGTGTATGCCGTTCGGAGAACTCATCGAACGCCCAGTCCGGGTTTAGACACTGGGTTTAGACACTGCTTTTAGAGGTTGCCTATGGATTACGAACTCGCCCGCCGCAATATGGTCGAAAGCCAGGTGCGCACCAACCGGGTCACCCAGGCCGGGCTGATCGAGGCCATGGAAACTATCCCCCGGGAACAGTTCGTGCCCGACCATCTGGCCGGCATCGCGTATGTGGACGAAGCCATTCCGTTGGGCGAGGGGCGCTTCATCATGGAGCCCATGGTGCTCGCCCTGTTGCTGCAAACCGCCGAGATCGACAAGGACGATGTGGTCCTGATGGTCGGCTGCGGCAGCGGCTACGGCGCCGCGATTGTCGCCCGGCTCGCCAATACGGTGGTCGCGGTCGAGGACAACGCCGCCTTGGCGCAACAGGCGACCGACAATCTGGTCGCCATGGAAACCGACAATGTGGCGATCATGGAAAGCCCGATGGCGGACGGCAACGTCAAGCAGGGCCCTTACGACGTGATCGTGTTCAGCGGCGCCGTCGGTGAAATTCCGGAAGCGATCATCGGTCAGCTGGCCGATGGTGGCCGGCTGGTGGCCATTGTGGCCAAGGGCGACGGCCTGGGCAAAGGCACCCTGGTGCAGAAATTCGGAACTTCCGTGGTCAGCCGCGAAGCGTTCGACGCCGGCACGCCGGTGCTGCCCGGTTTCGAGAAAAAGGCCGCCTTCGCGTTGTGACGCGCCCATTTACAAATTTACACGGGACCTACCGTATATTGATTTACTCGGTTGACCCCAAAAATATTCACCATATAGTGTCAAACTAGGTATTATTCCCCTAGACTTAGGGGGGAGAAACCCTGGGATCAGCGTATTTTGCAAGGATTTGGTAACACTTTTTCAGTACCTATGATTAGGGGCAGTGCTCTAACCGGGGTCAATCCGTGTGCACTTTCCTTGAATTGTGGGACGTTTGGAGACGGCAATGGCAAGGACCACGCGCCGTTTCGAGGAAAATCAAGAATGAATAATTCCTTCCGTGGGCTACGTATTCTTCCGGCCGGAACGACCGCGCTTGGTTTGTTCGCCGGCAGCCTTGTCCTGTCTCCCGTCGCCTCCGCGCAGACCTTGATGGAGGCGCTGGCGACGGCCTACTCCACCAATCCGGAACTGCAATCGGCGCGGACGCAATTGCAGCGCATCGACGAAGGGGTGCCGCAGGCGCTGTCCAACTGGCGGCCCGATGTCAGCCTTTCCGGGGATTTGGAACGGGAATACACGCACAATAACACGCGGACGACCACCAACCGTGATCAGTGGCGCTCGCCGCGCAATTCGACCTTGACGATTACCCAGCCTCTGTTCAGGGGCTTCCGCACGGTGGCCGGCGTGGCCAGTGCCGAGGCCGATGTTCTCGGACAGCGGGCCAGCCTGGTCGGCAGCGAACAGGATGTATTGCTGAGCGCCGCGACCGCCTACATGGCGGTGGTGCGGGATCAGGCCGTGCTGGAACTCAACCGCAACAACTTGGAAGTGCTGCGCCGGCAGCTGGAAGCCACCCAGGACCGGTTCCGGGTCGGTGAAATTACGCGCACGGATGTCAGCCAGGCCGAAGCCCGGGTGGCCGGTGCGACCGCGTCGGTCATTCAGGCGGAAGGAAATCTGAAAACCTCACAGGCGAATTACGAAAACGTTGTCGGTGAAAAACCGGGCGCCTTGACCGCGCCGACGCCCTTGAGCAGCTTGCCCGGTAATCTGCAGGAAGTATTGGAGCTGGCTAAAACCAAACATCCGGATGTGGTCCAGGCGCAGCAAACGGAAAAAGCGGCGGACGAGGATGTGAAGTCCAAACGCGGCGAACTTTACCCGACGCTTAATCTGGTCGGCACCCTCAGCCGGTTCTGGGAATCAACGGCGAACGACAGTCAGATCACGACCGGTGAGGTCCGGCTGGATTTGACCGTGCCGATCTATCAGCAGGGCGCCGTCTATTCGGAATTGCGCTCGGCCAAACTAAATGCCGGCAAGACCCGGCTGGACTATGAGGTGACCCGCCGGGACCGGCTGGAAGCGGCGCAAAGTGCATGGGAGTCTCTGGAAACCGCGCGGGCGCAAACAAAGTCTTTCATCGCACAGATCGAAGCCGCCGAGATCGCCCTGGAAGGCGTCCGGCGGGAAGCCGAGGTTGGCTCGCGTACGGTTTTGGATGTGCTGGATGCGGAACAGGAACTGCTGGACGCCAAGGTGAACCTGGTGCGCGCCCAACGGGATGAAATTGTCACCGGCTTTCAGGTGATGGAAACAACGGGTCAGTTGACCGCCGCCACATTGGCGCTGCCGGTCGATGTTTACGACCCGACGGCGTATTATAAATCGGTGCGGGGCAAATTGTTCGGCGCCGGCGTGCCGGCGGCAGACAAGCCGGTAAAACCATAGAAGGGGCGGCGGCGAAACCAGCCGCTCCGGTCAGAAAATCTGACGCCAGCGCCTGAACGAGTCTGGCAAGAGGAAACAACGGTTTTGCCGTTGATGTATATTGGGAAACTAGTCTGGACTGGGTGGACGACTCATGGCCGAAGAAAACGATGCTCAACAAGAACCCTCAATGGAGGACATCTTAGCGTCAATCCGACGCATTCTGTCCGAAGACGTGGAGGAGGGGGCTGCGGCGGCGCCCGAAGCAGCAGCCGCGCCTGAACCGGAACCAGAGCCCAAACCCGAGCCGGAGCCGGAGCCCGAACCCGAGCCGGAACCTGAGCCCGAGCCTGAGCCCGAAGAGGAAGAGCTGGATATGGCGGCGGCCATGGCGGCCATGGAAGCTGATGAGCCCGAACCTGAGCCGGAGCCCGAGCCTGAACCGGAGCCTGAGCCGGAGCCGGAGCCGGAGCCGGAGCCGGAGCCCGAACCGGAGATTGAGCTTGAGGAGATGATGGCGCCGGAACCTGAGCCCGAACCGGAACTCGCGCCGGAGCCTGCGCCAGCAGCTGCCGCACCGCCTCCGCCGCCACCACCTCCGCCGCCCGCGCCTGAACCGGTGCCGGACGGCATTCTGGAATTGACCCAGCAGATGATCGCCCAAGCGCCGCCCGATGTGGGCGCCGGCGATCCGATCCTGACGGCCACCACGCAGGTCTCGTCTACGGACGCCCTGCAGGAACTGGCGAAGGCGCTGTTAAGCCGCCGGGATATCGCCATCGGCAGCCGGGATATGACCCTGGAAGGGTTGATCCGCGAAATCCTGCGGCCCTTGCTGCGGGAATGGCTGGATCAAAACCTGCCCTATCTGATCGAACGCCTGGTCAAAAAGGAAATCGATCACATGGTCAACCGGGCGGAACGGCTGGATCTCTAGCCGCGCCGATCCGTCTTTCCCCGTTTACTTGAGGGACTCCCGTGATATCTTTCCGCCGCTCCGCCGGGAGTGCGCTCAGTGGGCAGCGCCTGACCGGCGACGCCCGTCGCTTGATTTGTTGAAAGGACCGTTCAGCGATGCTGGACAAGAATTACGTACCCGCCGACGCGGAAGCAAAACATTATAAAGCCTGGGAAGACGCGGGCGCGTTTACCTGCGATGTCGGCAGTGATGCCGATCCCTATACGATTGTCATTCCGCCGCCGAACGTCACCGGCAGCCTGCATATGGGCCACGCGCTTAACAACACGCTGCAGGATGTTCTGACCCGCTACCGCCGTATGAAGGGCGATGATGCGCTGTGGCAGCCGGGGACTGATCACGCCGGCATTGCCACCCAGATGGTGGTGGAACGCCAGTTGGACGCCCAGGGCAAAAGCCGCCACGATCTGGGCCGCGACGCCTTCATCGATCGTATCTGGGAATGGAAAGAGGAATCCGGCGGCACGATTATCGGGCAGTTGCGCCGCCTGGGCGCGTCATGCGACTGGTCCCGCGAACGGTTCACCATGGACGACGGCCTGTCGGCGGCGGTCCGCAAAGTGTTTGTCCAGCTCTACAAGGAAGGGCTGATCTATCGGGATCAGCGGCTGGTGAATTGGGACCCGAAACTGCATACCGCCATTTCGGACTTGGAAGTGGAACAGCGGGAGACGGTCGGCAAGCTGTGGTATTTCAAGTATCCGATCGAGGGCCGCGACGGTGAGTTCATCACCGTGGCGACGACCCGGCCGGAAACCATGCTGGGCGACACGGCCGTTGCCGTTCACCCCGATGACGAACGCTATACCGATCTGGTGGGCAAGAATTGCATTCTGCCCATCGCCAACCGGCCGATCCCCATCGTCGCGGATGAGTATTCCGATCCGGAGAAGGGCTCCGGCGCGGTGAAGATCACCCCGGCCCACGACTTCAACGATTTCGAAGTGGGCAAGCGGCACGATCTGCCGATGATCAATATCCTCGATCTGAACGCGCACCTTAACGAGAACACGCCAGATGCCTACCAGGGCATGGACCGGTTCGAGGCGCGGGAAAAGATCATTGCCGAGATGGATGGCCTGGGTCTGTTGGACAAGATCGAAGACAACGACATGACCGTCCCCTATGGCGACCGGTCCGGCGTGGTGATCGAACCCTGGCTGACCGATCAGTGGTTCGTCGACACCAAACCCCTGGCCGAACTGGCCATCAAGGCGGTGGAAGAAGGGCGCACCAAGTTTGTCCCTAAGCATTGGGAGAACACCTATTTCGAATGGATGCGCAACATCCAGCCCTGGTGTATCTCACGCCAGATTTGGTGGGGTCATCAGATACCCGCTTGGTTCGGCCCGGACGGGGAAATCTTTGTCGAGCTGACCGAAGAAGAGGCCCAGGCCGCGGCCGACGCCCATTACGGCAAGCCGACTGAGATCGAACGGGATTCGGACGTGCTGGACACCTGGTTCTCCTCCGCCCTATGGCCGTTCTCGACCCTCGGCTGGCCCGAGGAAACGCCGGAGCTCGCCAAATACTATCCGACCGACGTGTTGGTCACCGGCTTTGATATTATCTTTTTCTGGGTGGCCCGGATGATGATGATGGGGCTGCACTTTATGGAAGAGGTGCCGTTCCACACGGTCTATATCCACGCCCTGGTGCGGGATGAACACGGCCAGAAAATGTCCAAGTCCAAGGGCAACGTGATGGATCCGCTGGAATTGATCGACAAGTTCGGCGCGGACGCCTTGCGGATGACCCTGGCCGCCTTCGCGGCGCAGGGCCGGGACATCAAACTTTCGGAAAACCGGGTGGAGGGCTACCGCAACTTTGCCACCAAATTGTGGAACGCGGCGCGCTTCTGCGAGATGAACGAGTGCGCCTTGGACCCGGCGTATGATCCGGCCTCCTGCGAGCAGGCGGTCAACAAGTGGATCGTCGGCAAGGTGGCCGAAGCGGCGGATGAGGTCTCTAAGGGGATCGAGGAATACCGCTTTAACGAGGCCGCCGGCGCGATCTATTCCTTCACATGGGGCACCTTCTGCGACTGGTATCTGGAATTCGCCAAGCCGATCTTCCAGGGCGATGACGCCGCCGCGGCCAAGGAAACCCGGGCGACGACGGCCTGGGCGCTGAATGAGCTCCTGGTGATCCTGCATCCCTTCATGCCGTTCATCACCGAGGAACTGTGGTCTCAGTTGGATGACATCCGGGATGGTCTGCTGATCAACAAGGCCTGGCCGGAATATAGTGGGCTGGGTGACGCCGAATCATCCGCCGAAATGGACTGGGTGGTGCGCTTGATCTCTCAAGTAAGGTCCGTCCGTTCCGAGATGAATGTGCCGCCCGGCGCCATGGTGCCGCTGACGCTGCGAAACGCCGGTGAGCTTGCGGTTCGCTCCGCCGGCCGGCACGGCGCGCTGATCGAGCGGCTGGCGCGGATTTCCGATCTTCAGGTTGGCGACGGTGACATTCCCGAAGGCTCCGTGCAGGATGTGCTGGAGGAAACCACGCTGGTGCTGCCGTTGGCTGACGTGATCGATATCGCTCAGGAAAAGGCGCGCCTGGAAAAGGAAATCGCCAAGTTCGATCAGGAGATCGATAAGTTCGATAAGAAACTGGCCAACGAGAACTTCACCGCCAAGGCCCCGCCGGAAGTGGTGCAGGAACAAAAGGACCGCCGGGAGGAAGCTCAGGCGTCCAAGGCCAGATTGGCCGAGGCGCTGGAGAGACTGTCCTAACCCCATGTTAAAGGAGCCCACCCGTTTGAGACTGGGCCAAATTATTTTCTTTCTAATCCTCGCGGCATTTGTCGCCGGCGGGAGCGAGTCCGTCCGGGCGGAAGAGAATAAGACTCCCAGCAGCAAGATGAAGTGTGTCGCGAGCGCCCAGATCGAGAATGACCTGTTCGGCAGCGGCGAAGATAATCACTTCACCCACGGCACCCGCTTTTCCATGCTGGTGCCGGCCAGCCTGAACGAAGACAAGAACGATTGCCGCCCGTTGCGTCAGCTCGTTAAGCCGGGCTTCGATCTGGTGGAGACCCTGCTGCCTGCGTTTCTGTTTCCCCGGAGCAACCGGCTTAGTTTTTCTGTAGGCCAGAGCATCTTTACCCCCGACGACATTACCAATCCCAGCCTGATCCAGGATGACCGCCCCTACGCCGGTTGGCTCTATGCCGGGTTCGGCTTTGTGACCGAAACTGATCGGAACAGAAAAAGAGATAAGGGACAGATATTTGAAAATCTGGAGCTGGATCTGGGAATCGTCGGGCCGTCCTCCTTCGCCGATGAGACGCAGACGGAATGGCACGCGCTGATCAACACCCGGACGCCGAGGGGCTGGGACAATCAGTTGAAGGATGAGGTTGGCGTGCTGTTGACCTACGAGCGCAAATGGCTGAGCCCGGAATATCCGTTCGGTATTTTTTCTTATGACGTGGCGCCGAGCTGGGGCGCGGCTGCGGGCAATGTCTACACCTATGCTGCAACCGGGGTGACCTTCCGCTTCGGCCAGGACCTGCCCAATGACTACGGCCCGCCGCGCATTCGCCCTGCGCTGCAGGGTGGCGGCTTTTTCGAGCCCAATGATGGGTTCGGCTGGTACATTTTCGCCGGGTTTGAAGGCCGCGCCGTCGCCCGCAATATATTCCTCGACGGCAACACCTTCCGCGACAGCCACAGCGTCGACAAACGGCCCGTGGTCGGTGATCTGCAGGTGGGGTTGGTGCTGGCCTGGGAGCGGGTGCAGCTCTCCTTCACCAATGTGTTCCGCACCAAGGAATTCAATGGCCAGAAAAAGTACGACGAGTTTGGTTCGATCAACCTATCGTTCCGGTTTTAAGCCCCAAAAATTCCTTATGAACTTTCCGTGAGACAGACGGAATATCCGTTGACCCCCGTTGTTCCCTTAGCACTACTATTGCGGTGTAAACCGCTTGGTGGTCGCGACACGTCTTTTTCCTAGGGGAGTGCACTCATGGACAAGTTAGTTACCGATAAATTTGATCAGCAACGCCTGACCGCGAATGATTTCGATCAGGAATTGCTCGATCTTTTTGACAAATATGTTCACGGCTATATCGACCGCCGCCAGTTTCTGGACCGGGCGGCCAAGTTCGCCGTCGGCGGCCTGACCGCCGTTTCCATCCTGAAGATGCTGGAGCCCAACTACGCCCTGGCCAAGCAGGTGGAGGAAAACGATTCCCGCATCACAGGGGCGATGATCGAATACGACTCCCCCAACGGGCACGGCAAGATCAAGGGCTACTAAGTGCAACCCGCCGCCGGCGGTAAGCGCGGCAGCGTCGTCGTCATCCACGAGAACCGGGGCCTGAACCCGTATGTGGCTGACGTGGCCCGCCGGGTCGCGGTTGCCGGCTTCAACGCCCTGGCGCCGGACGGACTGACCCCGCTGGGCGGCTATCCGGGCAATGACGAGGAAGGCAAGGTCATGCAGCGCAAGCTCGATAAGGGCAAGCTGGTGCAGGATTTTGTCGCCGCGCATGCGTTCCTGAAAGGTCATGCAAACTCCAACGGCAAGATCGGCGCTGTCGGCTTTTGCTATGGCGGCGGTGTGGTGAACGCCCTGGCCGTCATGCTGGGCGATGATCTGGCCGCCGGCGTGCCCTATTACGGCCGCCAAGCCGACGCCAAGGATGTCGCCAAGATCAGCGCACCATTGCTGATCCAATATGGCGAGCTGGACAAGCGGATCAATGCCGGCTGGCCCGCGTTCGAGGCAGCGCCGAAAGACCAGCCGGAATTTGTCTGGCGGTTTTACACCGGTGGCACGGTGGAATCCTCGCCCGCCGTGGCCGGCGGCATCTTGTATGAAGGGACCTTCAATCGCGCCTTGTTCGCGCTGGACGCCGCAACCGGCGAACAAAAGTGGCGCTTTCCCGTTGGCGGGCTGATGCGGGCGTCTCCCGGCGTGGCTGACGGGATGGTGTATGTCGGCGCGGACGACAATAAGTTTTACGGTCTGGACGCCGCGACCGGCCGGGCGGTCTGGACGTTTGATCTGGGCCCCGGCGGGCAGCAATCCTCTCCCGCGATCACGGACGGCAAAGTCTATTTCGGGGCCTTCGATCATCACGTCTATGCGTTGGACGCCAAGTCCGGAAAGCAGGCCTGGCGGTTTAAGACCGGCGGCGGGGTCTTAAGCTCCCCCCTGGTGGCGGACGGGCGGGTGATCATCGGCTCCACCGACGGCTCGGTCTATGCGCTCTCAGTGGATAAGGGCGAACAATTGTGGAAGCATGTCACCGACGGCGCGGTATACTCGTCGCCGGCGCTGGCCGGGGAGTTGATCTATATCGGTTCCGATTACGGCAAGGTCCGCGCCCTGGTCGCCGGCAGCGGCGACGAGGCCTGGGCCTTTGATACGGGCCGCGACGTGTTCTCCACCCCCGCTGTCCGGGACAGTACGGTCTATGTGGGCGCGCATTCGAGCTACCTTTATGCGCTCAACGCCAATTCGGGGGAGCTGCGCTGGCGGCGCTACCTCGGCGGCGCGATCTTTTCGTCGCCGGCCGTGTCCGAGGCGCGAGTCTATGTGGGCTCCAGCGACGGCACGCTCTATGCCCTCGACCGGCGCACCGGCCGGGTGGTTTGGGGGTACAGGGTGGGCCCGCGCATCTGGACCTCCCCGGCCCTGGTGGACGGCGTGCTGTATTTCGGCGCCCATGACGGCGCGATCTATGCGTTGAAGGTGGAGTAGGGGCCTAGTCCACCGGCTTAGTCCACCGGGAGTGTAGACGGCGCCCCGTCCGGTATCTGCGCATTCACCGTCGCCAGGAAGATCGCCAGGGTGACATAGTTCCCCATCAGATAGGCCAAATCGACCACGCCCTTGGGCCCGAACCGGTCCTGCAGTTTGGCGAATAGTTCCGGCGGCACCGCATGATCCCGAAGCGCGGCCCGGCCATAGTCGATTACCAGCTTATGATCGTCCGACAGCCCGTCGGTGGGTTTGCGGTGCTTCACCACGTCGACCACCTCTGCCGGCACGCCTTCCTTCTGGGATTCGTCTTCGTGAGCCGCCCATTCGAAATGGCTGTCCATCTCCCGCGCGGTCACCAGGATCGCCAACTCCCGCAATTCCGCGCCCAGATCGGTATGAAACCTCAGATACCCGTTCAGCGGCCCGGCATGTTTCATCACGTCCGGGGAATGAAGGCTGAGCGCGCTCGGCCCCTTAAGGCCCATGATCGCCCCGTCCTGGAAATTGGCGTAGCGGTCGTATTGCGCCCGCCCCCACTCATCAAGCGCCTCTCGGTCGGGGAGCGGCAGCCGGCTGCCGGTGTCGGGGTTGATATCGGGGGGCGGAGAAGCGGGCATGGAGGCCTCCTGCAGGCAATGGAAGAAACACGTTATCGTGCGCCATCTTTGCCCGCGGCAGGGCCCGCGTCAAACAAGGTTGGCCAGGTCTGTTTGGCTGCTTTTTGCTTGCGCCTGCGTAGCAGCCTATGCTGAGCTAAGGGGTGGTGATGATCCGCGCGGCGGGGAGGGTAAAGCTGACTGCCGTACCCTTGCCGATCCGGCTCTCGATGCTTAGCGTGCCGTCATGAGCCTCCACGAGGCCCTTACTGAGGGGCAGGCCAAGCCCGGTGCCTTCATAGCCCCGGGACAGGCCGCTTTCCACCTGGCCAAAGACGGTCATGGCCTTGGCGATGCCGGCCTCATCCATGCCGATGCCCGTATCGGTCACGGTGATGGCGACGCAGCCGTCATCGGTCCGGGCCGAAGACACGGTAATCTTGCCGCCGGGATCGGTGAAGCGCACCGCGTTGGCCAGCAGGTTCACCAGGACCTGCTTGATCCGCCGGTCATCGCCCCTGATCAGCGGCAGGTCCGGATCGGCCTCGTTCTCCAGGGCAAGCCCTGCGGATTCCGCCCGCTGGAACATCATCCGGACCGCGGACGAGATGACGCCGGACAAGTTGACCGCGTCCTCGCGCATATTCTTGTGGCCGGACTCGATCGCCGACACATCTAGCAGGTCGTTGATGATGGCGTGCAGATGTTCCGCCGACTTCATGATGTTGTCGGTATATTCCAGGTATTTGGGCGAGCCCAATTTGCCATAGAGGCCGTCCTGCATCACCTCGGTAAAGCCGAGGATCGCGGTCAGCGGCGAACGCAGCTCGTGGCTCATATTTGCCAGAAATTCGGTCTTCGCCCGGTTGGCGTGTTCGGCGGTCTGTGTCGCGATGATGAGTTCCCGCGCCGCCTGTTCCCGTTCCAACACCCGCCCAAGCTGAGAGCCGATCTGGTCGAGCGTATGCAACATAAACTCATCGGGCTTTTGGTTCTCCGGAATAAAAAACTCCAGAAAGGCGGCGATGTCGGTGCCGATCATGACTGGCGCCAAGACCGTGCAGACGAAGCCTTCCTTGCGCACCCAGTCCCGGCGCGGCCCGCGCTTAGGCTGGTCTTCGATCACCAGCCAAATGGATCTGGCCGACTTCAACACTTCGCCGGGCAGGGTGTCCTGTTGGGGGATCGCGTGTTCTTCGGAGCGGGTCATAAAGTCCGCATATTTTTGCCGGTCCGAGACCGACCAAACCCCGGTGGTATGGAAAAACCCGTCATCTCCCCGGTAGTAGGCGTGCGCCACCGGCCAGCCGGCCACGTCGCGCACCCCGTCGAGGGCGATCCGCAGGGCCGTGGTAAACGATTTCGCGTCGTTGGAGGCGACGGCGGTGCGGCTGATCAACGTTTCCAGCTTGCGCCGCTGATCCAGGGCCAGGTTGGCCGCCTTCTCCTGCGTGATATCGACCACTTGCGCCACAAAGTGCGATGGCGCGCCGGCTTCGTTGCGCACCATGGTGACGTTCAAATCGACCCAGACGAGCTGACCGTCTTTCCGGAAATAACGCTTTTCCATGGTGAACGACTCGCGCTTGCCGGAGAGTACTTCCTCGTTCATCCTGTTGTTCAGCGCGACATCATCCGGGTGGGTGAGTTCCTTGAAACTCAGACCGCTGATCTCTTCCCGGTCATACTGGAGAAGCCTGCAGTAGGCGTTGTTCACATGGCGGATCGTGCCGTCGGTTTCCACCAGCGCCATGCCGATATGCGCCTCGTCGAAGGAGGCGCGGAACTGTTCCTCCCCCATCTTAAGCGCGCGCCGGGTCTCGACCGGTTCGGTGACGTCGCGGAACATCACCAGGAAGATCGGATCATCCGGGTTGCCGATGTTGAGGAAAAAAGTGTTGCTGTAGAACGGGGTTCCATCCAAGCGGTGGAATTTACGCTCCGCCTGACCGGAGATCCGTTCCCGGGTCCGGATTTGGGCCCGGCGTTTGAGAATTTCGTCCACTTCCTCGGGCGCGGCCAGTTCCACCGGATCGCGGCCAAGGAGTTGGGATCGTGTACTGGTTCTGAAAAGCTCTTCGGCGGCTGGATTGTAATAAACGATGCGTTCGTTGTGGTGCGCAAGAACGGCGTCCGGCATTTCCTGCAGCAAGGTTCGATAGGGATTATCCTCTGTCAGCAGGCGCAGGATGTCTTCCGACTTCCGTTCAGAGAGTTCGGAAGCCAGGCCTTCAACCCCGAGCATTTGAAGCAGCGATGCCATGTCTCTGCCGTTTTTCAGGCGCCGGTCATCGGCACTAGGCCGGCACCCGGTCGCCACTATGGATTTCCCTAATGACTAAATGAGGCAGGAGGCGAAAATTTTCAACCTAAAATCAACGGATTGGCCGGATTTCCGCCATTTTACCCGGCTAGTGGGCCAGAATTTGGCTCAGGAACAGCTTCGTCCGCTCGTGCTGGGGGTTATCGAAGAACTCATTGGGCTCGTTCTCTTCGATGATTTCGCCGCCGTCCATGAAGATCACCCGGTCGGCCACCGTCTTGGCGAAACCCATTTCGTGGGTGACGCACAGCATGGTCATGCCGGTTTCCGCCAGCTCGATCATGGTGTCCAGCACCTCCTTGATCATTTCCGGATCAAGGGCCGAGGTCGGCTCATCAAACAGCATGATCCGCGGGTTCATGCAGAGCGAGCGGGCGATGGCGACGCGCTGCTGCTGGCCGCCGGAAAGCTGTCCAGGGAATTTCTGTGCCTGTTCCGGGATTTTCACCCGTTCCAGATACTCCATGCCGGTCTTTTCCGCTTCCGCACGGGGGATGTTGCGCACCCGCATCGGCGCCAGGACGAGATTTTCCAGCACGGTCAGGTGCGGGAACAAATTGAAGTGCTGAAACACCATGCCGACTTCCCGGCGGATAATCTCAATGTTCTTGAGATCGCTGGTCAGTTCCGTGCCATCGACAATGATCTGGCCCCGCTGATGTTCCTCCAGCCGGTTGATGCAACGGATGGTCGTCGACTTGCCGGAACCCGATGGACCGCAGATGACGATCCGTTCGCCGCGCGCCACGGTCAGATCAATATTCTTCAACACGTGGAACTCGCCGTACCATTTGTTGACGTCGATCATTTGAATCGCTAGATCGTTTGAAGTGTTTTCAGCAGTCGAAGCGTCGCTCATGACTATTCTCCGTTAAATCCTTAGCGCTTGTGGCCAGTATCGAGTTTTCGTTCCAGCGCCTGGCTGTATTTCGACATGGCAAAACAGAAGACCCAGAAGACCGCACCGGCGAACACGTACCCTTCGACCGCAACGTTACTCCAGGCAGGGTCGGTAATTGATGTATTCATAGTCTGCAGAACTTCGAACAAGCCGATGATCAACACCAGGGTCGTGTCCTTAAAAAGACCGATGAAGGTATTCACGATGCCGGGGATCACCAGCTTCAGCGCCTGCGGCAGGATGATCAGCCGCATGGATTTCCAATAGCCGAGGCCTAAAGCCGCCGCCGCCTCGTACTGGCCTTTCGGGATCGCCTGCAGACCGCCGCGCACGACCTCCGCCATGTAGGCTGACTGGAACATGGTGATGCCGATCAGCGCCCGCAGCAACTTGTTGAAGTTAACGCCTTCGGGGAGAAACAGGGGTAGCATGACCGAGGCCATGAACAGCACCGAGATCAAAGGTACGCCCCGCCACAGTTCGATAAAGCAGACGCAGATGCCGCGAATGATCGGCATGTCGGACCGGCGGCCGAGCGCCAGCAGGATGCCGATGGGCAGGGCGGCAACGATGCCGACGAAGGCGAGGACGAGAGTTAGGGCCAGACCGCCCCACTTGTCCGTTTCGACCGGCGCGAGTCCCAAAATCCCGCCTAACAGCAGAACACCGCTGACCACCGGAAAGGCGGTCAGAAGCAACCAGCCGAAGAGTTTCTTGTACCTAAAGCCCTCGAAGAAATGCGGGACGATCAAAGCCGCCAGAAGGGCGAACATGATGTTGATCCGCCAGATTTCAGAGTTCGGATAGAATCCGTAGATGAAGAAATCTAGACGGCTTCGAATAAAGACCCAGCAGGCGCCGGAACTCTCGCAGTCCTTTTGGCCCACGCCGGCAAAATCGGCGCTGAACAACGCCCAATCAAGGATCTGCCAGCCGTAGTAAACAATGGCGACGCCCAACACCACCGTCAGAACCGAATTTGTAAATGACGAGACCAGGTTCGCGCGCACCCAACCAATCCAGCCCACGGTCGAGGCGGGCGGCGGGAGAGACGGTGCGGGTTGCCAATTGCTGTCCGTCATCGCTCCACCAACGCCATTTTTCTATTGTAGAGATTCATCAGGAACGAGATGCCGAGGCTCAGGCTCAGATAGACCGCCATCACCATGCCGATGATTTCCAGCGCCTGGCCGGCCTGGTTCAACGTCGTGCCGGCAAAGACGGAAACCAAGTCCGGATAAGCGATCGCCGCGGCCAGGGAGGAGTTCTTGGTCAGGTTTAGGTACTGGCTGGTCAGCGGCGGGATGATCACGCGCATGGCCTGTGG
>JAYQGD010000010.1:0-15364 GCA_038140415.1 Rhodospirillaceae bacterium | reverse complement strand
TCGTGATTTCACCGGGTGAGCAGGCGTCCGTCGCCATCGAGGGTTCCGACGAACGGTTTCCGGTCCGCCGGATTTATTGTGTCGGCCGTAACTATCGGGCACACGCCATCGAAATGGGCGCCGATCCGGATCGGGAGCCGCCGTTTTTCTTCATGAAGCCGGCCGACGCTGTCGTCGAGAACGGGGCGACCATTCCGTACCCGCCACAGACCGGCAATCTGCACCACGAGATCGAGCTGGTGGCGGCCATCGGCAAGGGCGGCAAGGATATCGCAGAAGCAGATGCGCTGGACCATGTTTGGGGTTACGGCGTCGGCATCGATCTGACCCGCCGCGATTTGCAGAACCAGGCCAAGGAAATGGGCCGGCCCTGGGACATGGGCAAGGGCTTCGACAACTCCGCGCCCTGCACGGCGCTGCGCCCGGTCAGCGACGTGGGTCATCCCGATACCACCAACGCCGCTATCTGGATCAAGGTGAACGGCGAGACCAAGCAGGAAAGCACGCTCGATTTGCACATCTGGACCACGGCGGAGACGATTTCCTATCTCTCCGGTCTGGTGGAGCTGCAGGCGGGTGATTTGATTTATATGGGCACGCCGGAAGGCGTGGCCGCGGTGAAGGCCGGCGACACGATGGAAGGTCATATTGACGGCGTCGGCGACCTGACCATTCACGTAAAATAAGGGAGGAAAAGATGCAGAAACGGAAACTAGGTACAAACGGCCCCGAAGTCCCGGCAATTGGTCTGGGCTGCATGGGCATGTCCATTCAATACGGTGTGCTGGACGATGATCAGTCCATCGCCACGATCCACCACGCGCTGGATATCGGTGTGAATCTGCTGAACACGTCGGATATGTACGGCAACGGCAAGAACGAAGAGTTGATCGCCAAAGCCATCAAGGACCGGCGCAGTGAGGTGATCCTGAACTCCAAGTTTGGTCAGACCCGCAATCCGGACGGCAGCGGCGGTGTGAACGGCCGTCCCGAATATGTCCAGCAAGCCTGCGAAGCGAGCCTGAAGCGCCTTGGTGTCGACCACATCGAAATCTACGCCCAGCACCGGGTGGATACGGAAGTGCCTATTGAGGAAACCGTCGGCGCGATGGCGCGGCTGATTGAGCAAGGCAAGGTCAGCTATCTGGGCCTCTCCGAAGCGGCGCCGGAAACCATTCGCCGGGCGCACGCGGAACACCCGATGATCAGCGTGGAAACGGAATATTCCCTGTGGTCCCGGGATGTCGAAGCGGAAATCCTGCCGACCTGCCAGGAGCTGGGCATCAGCCTGATGCCGTATGCGCCGCTGGGCCGGGGTTTCCTGAGCGGCACCATCCAAAAGGTCGACGACCTGGTGGAAGGCGACCGGCGGCGCGATCATCCGCGCTTCGCCGAGGAAAACATCGCCGAGAACATCAAGAAGGTGCAGGTGGTCGAAAAGATCGCCGAGGATACCGGGTTTAAGCCGGCGCAGGTCGCTATCGCGTGGGTGCTGGCCCAGGATCCGAATGCGGTGCCGATCCCCGGCACCAAGCACACCAACTATCTGGATGAGAACCTGCGGGCGGTGGATATCCAACTGACCGATGAGCAAATCCAGACGCTGAGTGATGCGTTCCCGGCCGGCGGTACGGCCGGTATGCGCTATCCCGAAGCGCAGATGAAACGTCTCGGCCTCTAAGGGGTCTGAAACGTGGCTGGCCGCGTTGAAGGCAAGACAGCGCTGATTACCGGCGCCGGGTCCGGATTAGGACGCGGCGCCGCGCTGCATCTGGCCAGGGAAGGGGCGAACATCGTCGCCACCGACCTGGACGAGGCGACGGCCGCTGAAACGGCGGAGATGATCAACGCCGAACGGCAGGGGGCGGCGATCTCCGCCCGACATGATGCGACGTCGGAAGACGATTGGACCGCCGCGCTGGAGCTCTGCAAGAACCAGTTCAGCTCCCTGCAGATACTGGTCAACAATGCCGGCATCTCTATCGGGGGAGATATCGAATCCACCGACTTCGCCACCTGGAAGAAGCTCCAGGAAATCGATGTGGACAGCGTATTCTGGGGCTGCAAGCTGGCGCTGCCCTATATGAAAGACACCGGCGGCTCGATCATCAATATTTCGTCCACCGTGGGCATTCTCGGCAATCCGCTCACGCTGGCCTACGGCACGGCGAAGGCCGCGGTGCGGTCCATGACCAAGTCCATCGCGCTTCACTGCGCCCGGCACAAATATAATGTCCGCTGCAATTCCGTGCATCCGACTTTCATCAAGACGCCGTTGCTGCAACGGTTCGCCGACGCCATGGGCGGCGACCAAGACGCGGCCTACGAGACCTTGTCCGAGCTGGTGCCTCTAGGCGACATTTTGGAAACCGAAGATGTGACCCACGGCATCATCTATCTCGCGTCGGATGAATCCCGTATGATGACCGGCGCGGAGTTGGTGATCGATGGCGGCCTGACCTGCGGGTACATGCCGCCGATCTAAGCCGCGGCGGAGGAAAGGCGAGACCATGGGCAAAGCGCTCAGCCAAAAACAAATCGACGCTTACAACGACGACGGTTTTCTGTTTCCGTTCGATCTTTATTCCGAGGATGAAGCGGGGGAACTGAGCCGGCAGTTCCAGGCGCTGGAAGAAGAGATCGGCCACGACCCGCAGGAACGCTTCCGCATCAAGGCGCAGTTGCCGTTTCCCTGGCTCTGCGACGTGGTGAAGGACGAACGCCTTTTGGATGCGGTTGAGGATTTGATCGGCCCGGACATTCTTTGTTGGGGCGCGTCTTTCTTCGCCAAGAAGGCCCACGATCCGCGCTATGTTTCTTGGCATACGGATAGCTTCTTCTACGGGTTCGATCCGGCGGATACCCTGACCGCCTGGCTGGCGTTCAACGAGTCCAGCATCGAAGCCGGCTGCGTGAGCTACATCCCCGGCAGCCACAAAAGCACGACCACCCACGAACTCAAGCCCCACCCGGACAACCTGATCCCCATGGGTCAGCACGCGCTGGGTGTGGATGAAAGCAAGTCGGTGCCCGCCGTGCTGAAGGCTGGGCAGATCGTGTTCCATCATGAAAGCGTGGTGCACGGCTCGGGCCCAAACAACGCAGATCATCCCCGCGTCGGACTATCGATCCACTATGTGGCGCCCCATGTGCGGGAAACCCGCTTCGACGGCTCGACGGCCATGCTGCTGCGCGGTGAGGACAAGTACGGCCATTGGGGCAGGGACCCGGAGCCCAAGGAGCATATGGACCCTGCCTGCATCCAGGCCATGGACGACACCCGCTCGCTGTATCTGAAAGCGACTTCCAACAAGATTGAGGCCGGGGGGCGGGCCTAAGTGACCGATTATTGGCTCAGCAAGATGTTCTATGACCTGCAGTCGGCGGAGATGACCCAGGCGTGGCGAAAAGACCGCGCGGCGGTAATGAAAGATTACCCGCTTAAGGACGAGATACGCCAGGCCATCCTGCATGATGATTTCGCCACCATCGCGCCCCACGTGAATGCGTATCTGTTGCGGTTTTACGGCGCCATCTGCGGCATGACCGACGCCGAATTCATCGACAGTATCCAACAGCAGGAGACCGGAAATGGCTGAGCTCGTCGGCTCATTCGCCGCGAGCCACGCGCCGCTGATCGCGCGTGAATGGGCGACCCTGACCGACGAGACCCGGGGCATCGTCATCGCGTCCTATCGGGAGCTGGGCAAACGGCTGATGTGGGCCCGGCCTGATATCCTGGTGATGGTGACCACCGATCACTGGGTGAATTTCTTTCTCAACAATCTGCCGAGTTTTTGTGTCGGCGTGGGGCCGGAACATGACGGCCCGCCGGAACCGTTTCTGAAACCGCACTTTCCCCATGAAACGCTGCCGGGCCACGAACAATTCGGCCGGCATCTCGTGGATACGGCTTTCGCCGAAGGATTTGATCCCGCGATCAGCTATCGCGCCAAGCTGGACCACGGGGTGTGCATCCCGCTCTGGCAGATGGCGTTGAAGGATATCCCGGCCATCGTACCGGTGTTCATCAACGAGCTGGAAGAGCCCATGCCGACGATTAAGCGCTGCTTTGATTGGGGCAAATTATTGGCCAAGGCGATTGAGAGCTTTCCGGGCGATCAGCGGATCGGCGTGTTCGGCACCGGCGGGCTGAGCCACTCTATCGGCGAGCCGACCATGGGCCAGCTGGATGTGCCGTTTGATCAGCGTTGCCTGGAAATGTTCGGCGGCGCGGACGAGGCGGAGATCACGGATACGCTGGAAGACTGGCTGCCACGCACCGGCAACGGCGCGCACGAAGTTCGTAGTTGGGTGATTGCCCACGCGGCGATGGGCGGGCAGGGGTTCGACCTGATCCACTATGCGCCGTTGTTTGAGGTCTATGCCGGCTGCGGCTTCGCCCAGTGGCGGAGCGCCGCTTAACCGCCTACCCATTCCCAGTCATGCGCGGACCGGGTGGCGAAGCCAACCGTGATCCGCGTACCCACGTTAATTTAAGATGGGTCCACGGGTCACCGCTGCGCGGGCCCGTGGATGACTACCTTTTAGATCAGTAGAAGCATCAATCCGCCACCGGCGGCTCGTAGGGATCCGGCGCCCCCGGCGGGATCGGCGGATGCTCGGCCAGGCTTTGGCGAAAGTCGCGGAGCATCATCTGAATCGGCCCCATGACCCAGGTGTTTTCCAAAGCCACATTGGTTTCTTCCTTGGGGTCCTGGATCAAGTTGAATAGATACGGCGCTTCCAGTTTGCCTTTGCCTTCATTGACCTCGGGCTCCCAATAGTAGTGCAATTTCCAATTGCGCCACTTCACGGCCCTAAGCTCCTCCTTAATATAGAACGGGAAGCCGTCCCGCGCCGATTTCTCCGCACCCTCGAACAGCATGGCCGTCTGATCAATGCCGTCCACGGGGCGGTCGGTGGGGATGTTTTTCCCCGCGCCGGCCAGAGTTGCGAGAGTCACATATAAATCCGTGACGTGGATGATTTCGTCGCTGACTTGTGCTTCGGCGATGTGGCCCGGCCAGCGGAGGATGCAGGGGACCCGCAAGCTGCCTTCCATGGCCGTGTGGTAGGTGCCGCGCCAGTAGCCGGCGGTCCCCCGCCACGGATCACGAAATTCAGGGCCGTTGTCCGAGGCGACAATTACCAGCGTGTCGTCCCTAAGGCCCAACTGATCAACAGCATCTAAAATTTGGCCCACCCGGTGATCAAGCTCGGCGAGCGAGTCCGCCATATCCCCGTGCCCGGTCGCGCCGATAAAATCAGGGTGGGGCAAATTGGGAAAATGCATCTGCGTGATCGGGGCATAGAGGAAGAACTTTTGGTTCTTTTCCGCGTTCGACGTCATGAAGTCGATGGAGCGACGGACGATCTCGGCATCAATCAGCCGCCGGTTGTCCATGTCGAACACTTCGATGTTCGTGGACTCCTCACCTGCTTTGCCTTCCATCAGGTGGGGGACCTGCACCAATTCCTCGTCAAAACCGGGGGAGGTGGTGAAATAGGCTTCGTTCAAAGTGCGCGGCAGGCCGTACCAATCGTCGAACCCGCGCGCGTTTGGCAAACGTTCCTGGGCGTCCCCGAGATGCCATTTGCCATAGTGTGCGGTGGCATAGCCTGATCCTTTGATAAGTTCGGGGAGCAGAACTTCCCACCGGGTCAGCCCTTGCGGAAGACCGGCCGGCGTTGACTGCAATGCCCCGGTTCGGATCGGATGACGCCCGGTCATCAGTGCGGAGCGGGTGGGAACGCAGTCGCTCTCCACATTAAAATTGGTGAGCCTGAGACCTTCTTCGGCAAAGGCGTCAATGCGCGGTGTCGGTGCCCCCCGCAAATGCCCGCCGCCGTAGCAGCCCAGCTCTCCCCAGCCGAGGTTGTCGGCCAGGATCAAAACGATATTAGGTGTGGAATTTTCCATGGTCCCGTTTTACCGGGCTTAGTTGATGCTAAACAAGCTTTCCTTGGGCAACGGCGGGACTTTGGCCCGCGCGATCTCCAGCGCTTCTTCCGGATCGACGCCGACCATGCGCAGAAGATTGACCACCGCGTCGGTTAGTCTGTCCGGGGACATCCGTCCTTCCCGGACGGCAATGGAGACGCCAACAATGGCCCAGGCCGCCTGCTGCCAGGTCAGCTCCGCATCTTCCACGTGATAGCGACCGGCCTTAACGGCGATCTCGATATCCCGGACGGCATAAGGGGCAAAGCAGCGGAACATGGCGTCGGCCATGACCTCGGGCCGCAAGATCAGCCAGCGCCAGCGGGGATCGGTGGTCGCCGCATCCATGACCGTGCGCACCCCATAGGCGAATACCCGCGCCGGATCGTCAAACGTGTCGGTGACCATCTGAATGCGCTGGCCCATATGGTCCATCACCTGGTCCATCATGGCGACGACCAGATCGTCTTTGGAGTCGAAGTAGTTGTAGATAGTGCCGAGGCCCACATCCGCTTCGCCGGCGATCTCCTGGATGGTCGCGGCGTCGATGCCCTTGGACGAAATGACCGAATAGGCGGCTTCGATCAGCGCCCGCTTGTTACGCCGGCGGCGGCGTTCCGCGCGGTTCTCGGCGATCGGTTCTTCAATGAGAACGGTGTCCATGAGAATGGGGCCTCAATTATTAACGCGACTCGATTGGGACGAACATAATTCATAACGTGAATGCGATTCAAGACTTGAACCTAATTCAGAAAATGAATATGGTTCATATTAATGTGAATTGCCGGATAACGGCACCGTATTTGTGGAGAGCTATTAGCGAGGAGGCGTGATATGCCCGATTCAGTCGTAGACTTCGATCAAACCATTGCCGACCTGACGGACCGCGCGCGCAACGCAGCGGAAGAATTCAAGTCCCGGGTCAGAGATACAGAATTAAACCGCCGGGTGCCCGACGAGAATGTGGCGCGTCTGGCGACCGATGGCCTGATGTCCGTGATCCAGTCCAAGCGGAACGGCGGCCATGAATTGTCCATGCGCGCCCACTTGGATGTGATCTCGGCCGTCGCCGAAGGATGTTCGGCCACGGCTTGGGTCCTGGGTGTTGTGCATGCTCATAGCTGGGTGATTTCCCACTTTCCCCTGGAGGCCCAGGATGACGTTTACAAGGATGATCCCAATACGCTGGTCGCCGCCGTTATCGGCCCACGCGGCCGGGCGGTGAAGCAGGCGGACGGCACCTGTGTGCTGAACGGTTTCTGGCCGTTCGGCTCCGGCAGCCAGCTTTCCAAGTGGATGCTGCTGGGCGCTGAAGTGTTCGACGAGAAGGGAGAGTTCCTCGACATCGCCGATCTGCTGATCCCGACGTCCGAGATCGACATCAAGGACGATTGGTATGTGGCCGGCCTGCAAGGTACCGGCAGCTGCTCTGTCGAGGTCAAAGACCTTCAAGTGCCGGCGCACCGGTATTTGTCCCTGATGGGGCTGATCAACCGGGATACACCGGGTCTGAAATCCGGCGAGCTGGGCTGGGTCCACCAGGGCGAGGCCGTACCGGTTCTGGCGCTGGCGCTCTGCGGCGGGGCTGTCGGTCTCGGCCGGGCCGCGAAGAACCAGTTCAAGATCAACGTGGACGGCAAGATGGTCGCCTACACCGAGCATAAACAAATAGAGTGGTCGGCGACGCATATTTCCTATGCCATGGGCTCGTCCACCATCGATGCGGGAGAGCTGCTACTCTACCGGGCCGCGGACGATATCGATGAACTGGCGAAGAAAAACGAAGCCATGTCCATGGAGATGCGGGGCCGCATGCGGATGGATTGTTCGCACGGCGTCCGGATGATCCTGGACGGCGCGGAGAAACTGTATATCTCCAGCGGCGGCTCGGGACTGTCCCTGCGCAATCCCATGCAGCAAATTTCCCGGGACCTGCACGCCATCAACATGCACGGCCTGTTGGTGCTGGAGCCCAGCGCCGAGCTCTATGGCCGCATCATGTTGGGTCTGAAACCAAACACCATCATCATCTAAACTCGTATTCAACGTATTGAATACAAAAACTTTTCTTAATAGGGAGCTTTTCATATGTCCAGAAAATCCGACCAGAAAGCGATCAACGCCTTTAACCGGCGTATGTTCCTGAAATACACCACCGGGGCGGCTGCGGTTGCCGCCGCGACCACGCTGCCGGCCCCTGCCGTGCACGCGCAGAACAAGCCGGTGAAAATCGGTTTTGTCAGCCCGCAGACGGGTCCGCTCGCGCCGTTCGGTGAAGCCGACCGTTTTGTTCTGAACGACGTCAACAAGGTCCTCGCCAAGGGCATCAAGATCGGCAAGAAGACCTATCCGGTCGAAATCCTGGCCCGTGATTCCCAGTCCAACCCGAACCGGGCCGCCGAGGTTGCCTCTCAACTGATCCTCAAGGACGAGGTGAACATCATGATTGGTTCGTCCTCTGGCGACACGGTGAATCCGGTCTCCGATCAGTGCGAAGCCAACGAAGTGCCGTGCGTCACCGCCGACACCCCGTGGCAGATCGTTTACTTCGGCCGGGGCGCAACCCCGCAGAAGGGCTTTAAGTGGACCTATCACTTCTTCTGGGGCATCGACGACATGCTCGGCGTGTTCATGAACATGTGGAACCAGCTCGGCACCAACAAGAAGATCGCCAGCATCATGGTCAACGACGCCGACGGTGCTGTCGGTGGCGATCCGAAGCGCGGCTTCCGCCCGCCGATGGAAGGCGCCGGCTTTACGTACAATCAGCCGCCGCTGTTCCAGCCGGGCACGTCCGACTTCACGGCGCAGATCAACACCTTCAAGTCCGCCGGTTCCGAAATCCTGACCGGCATCGCCACGCCGCCTGACTTCTCCACCTTCTGGACACAAGCGGCGCAGCAGGGTCTGACCCGTCAGTTGAAAGCGGCGACCATCGCCAAGGCTCTGTTGTTCCCGCCGGCTATTGAAGCGCTGGGCGATCACGGCAACGGCCTGACGACCGAAGTTTGGTGGTCCCCGTCGCACCCGTTCAAGTCCAACCTGACCGGTCAGTCCTCCAAGGACTTCGCCGCCGCCTACACGGCAGCAACCGGCCGTCAGTGGACGCAGCCTCTCGGCTTTAAGCACGCTAATATCGAGGTTGCCATCGACGTGCTGAAGCGCTGTGGCGATCCGGGCGATCCGAACGCCATCCTGAAGTCGATTGAGGAAACCAACTACGAGTCGATCGTCGGCCCGATTTCCTGGAAGTTCGGCGATAAGCGCAATCCGGTGAAGAACGCCTGCCGGACGCCGCTGGTCGGTGGCCAGTGGAAGGCTCAGGGCGGCAAGTTCAAGTACGACCTTGTCATCGTCGACAACGCTCAGGCGAAGAACATCCCGCTCGGCGGCGATCTCAAGCCTCTCGGCTAATCGACGACAGTCTGTTATTTGGAGCGGTAAGCGTCTTTCCCGAGGCGCTTACCGTTTCTACAACAGGGCAACGCATACAAAAATATTAGGCCCCAATGTCCGCGATCCTCAGCATCGATAACCTGTCGAAGAGCTTCGGCTCGCTTCTGGTGACCGATCAGTTCTCCCTGGAGCTGGCGGAAGGTGAAGCGCTGGGCATCATCGGGCCGAACGGTGCGGGTAAAAGCACGCTGTTTAACCTGATCACAGGTGGGCTCAGCCCGGACGCCGGGACCATCACCTTCAACGGTGCGGACGTGACCGGCCTGCCGGCCCATGAACGCTGCCGGGCCGGGATGGGGCGATCTTATCAAATTCCGCACCCGTTCGGCGGCATGACCGTGTTCGAGAACCTGCTGGTGGGCGCGGCCTTCGGCGGGGCGCACAGCGAGGCGGATTCTTATGATCCGTGCGTCGAAATCCTGGAGCTCACAGGCTTACGGGAGAAAGCCAACGTCCTGGCCGGCTCACTGACGTTGCTGGAACGGAAACGGCTGGAAATGGCCCGCGCGCTGGCGACCAACCCCAAATTGTTGATGCTCGACGAGATCGCCGGCGGCTTGACCGAGCACGAAGTCGCCGAACTGATTGAGACCATCAAAAACATCCACGCCAAGGGTATCTCCATCATCTGGATCGAGCATATCGTGCATGCGCTCATGTCCGTGGTGCAGCGTCTCGTGGTGATTAATTTCGGCAAGAAGCTGGACGACGGCGATCCGCAGACCGTGTTCAACAGCCCGGCCGTGCAGGAAATCTACATGGGGATCGACGTCGAATGAGCCTGCTGGACGTCAAGAACCTCGATGCCTTCTACGGCGACTTCCAGGCGCTGTTTGGGATCGACTTTAATTTGGACGATGGTCAGACGGTCGCCATCATCGGCGCGAACGGGGCAGGGAAGTCCACGTTCCTACGCGCGCTGACCGGGCTGGTGTCTTCCAGCTCCGAGAACCTCGCCTATCAAAGCAGTTCCATCGCCGGTAAGGCAGCGGCCGATATCGTCGGTCTCGGCATCGCCATGGTGCCCGAAGGCCGCCGGCTGTTCCCGAGCTTGAGTGTGGAAGAGAACTTGCAGATGGGCAGCTACCTGGGCCGGTCAGGCAGTTGGACGCTGGAGCGGATCTATGAGCTCTTCCCGGCATTAAAGAACCGGCGGGACGTGCCCGGCACGGCGCTCAGCGGTGGCGAACAGCAAATGACGGCCATTGGCCGGGCGCTCATGTCCAATCCCAATGTTCTGTTGTTTGATGAACTCTCCCTCGGGCTCGCGCCGATCATCATCAAGGATATCTACGCCAGACTGCCGGCGATCAAGCAAGACGGTGTCTCGCTGATCGTGGTGGAGCAGGATATAAATCAGGCATTACAAGTTGCCGACCGGGTGTATTGCTTCCAGGAAGGCAAGGTGTCGCTGACGGGCGCGCCGGGCGAACTGACCCGGGAACAAATCGCCGGGGCGTATTTCGGACACTAATCATGATTGAATGGGCCAACACCATCATCAACGGCGTTCTGACGGGCGGACTCTATGCCATGTTCGCGGCAGGCCTGGCGATCATTTTCGGCGTCATGAGGCTGGTGAACATCGCTCATGGCGATTTAATCGTACTCTCCGCCTTTGTCGCCATGGTGGTGATCGAGACGCTGGGCATGAACCCGTTCTTCAGCCTGCTTCTCGTGATGCCGGTCATGTTTATCATCGGCTATGCCCTGCAGCGGGGCATTCTGAATTACACGCTGGGCGATGATCTTCTGCCGCCGCTGCTGGTGACCTTCGGCATCTCCATCATTCTGCAGAACCTGTTGCTGGAAATCTTCTCCGCCGACGCGCAGCGTCTCAAGGCCGGCGAAGTGGAAACCATGAGCATCGAACTGGCCAAAGGCCTGGAGATCGGCGTCTTCCCGCTAATTGTCTTTGTCGTGGCCGTGGTGATGATCTGGCTGGTGCAGATGCTGTTCACTCGGACCAAGATCGGCCGGGCCTTCCGCGCCACCTCCGACGATTCCAATACGGCGCAGCTTATGGGTATCAACCACAAGCACATCTTTGCGCTGTCCATGGCTTTGTCCCTGGTCCTGGTCGGCATTGCCGGCGTGTTCCTAGGCGTGCGCAGCAATTTCGACCCGTCGCTCGGCCCGTCGCGGCTGCTGTTCGCCTTCGAAGCGGTGATCATCGGCGGGTTGGGCTCCATCTGGGGGACCCTGGCCGGCGGGGTGATCCTGGCGGTCGCCCAAAACATCGGCGCGAAGATTGATCCGGGCTGGCAGATTTTGGCCGGCCACGTCGCTTTCCTGGTGGTGCTGGTGTTCCGCCCGAACGGCCTGTTCCCGAGGACGCGCGATGACTGATACCAGCTATACCGTCCAGCGCTCCACCAAGCTCAGCCGCTTCGGCGCCATCGCCGGCATTATCCTGTTGGCGGTGCTAATCGCCGGGCCGTGGTGGCTGGATCGTGCCTCCATGCGGTTGTTCGTCGAGATATTCTATTTCCTCGCCCTGGCGCAGATGTGGAACCTGCTGGCGGGCTATGGCGGTCTGGTCTCCGTCGGTCAGCAGGCGTTTGTCGGTCTTGGCGGGTATCTGCTGTTTATTCTGGCCGTTCATTTGGGCATTGGGCCGCTCTGGACCGTGCCGTTGGCGGGCATCATCGGCGGGATCATTTCCCTGCCGGTGGCCTTCCTGGTGTTCCGATTGCGCGGGCACTACTTCGCCATCGGCACCTGGGTGGTCGCCGAGGTGTTTTTGTTGAGCTTCGCTCAGGTGAAATCGTTGGGCGGCGGCTCCGGCATGAGCTTGCCGATCTCCGTCATTAAGGATATCGCCGAAAGCCGGTCGGGCCGGGATCAGGCGGTCTATTGGGTGGCGCTGGCGGTGGTCGTCGTCATCGTCGCCGGGGTCTATTGGTTGTTGCGTTCCCGCCACGGTTTGGCGCTGACCTCCATCCGGGATTCGGAAGAGGCGTCGCGCAGTCTGGGCGTTGATAATTTCCGCACCAAGCTGATGGTCTATATCATCGCCGCAGTGGGCACATCGGCCGTCGGCGCGCTGATTTACATGACCAAGCTCCGGATCACGCCTGGCGCGGCGTTCGATATCAACTGGACGACGACGGTGATCTTCATCGTGGTGATCGGCGGGATCGGCACCATCGAAGGCCCGATCATCGGCACCATCATCTTCTTCCTGCTGCGGGAGCCGCTGTCCGACTTCGGCACCTGGTATCTGATGCTGCTGGGCGCCATCGCGGTGGTGATCATGCTGAAAGCGCCGCAAGGGGTGTGGGGCCTGATCGCCGAGCGTTATGACCTGCGGTTCTTCCCGGTGCAGCGCCGGGTATTCTTCAAGGACGATGCTAACTAGCAGGGCCGGCTTAGGCGCTGCCCCAGACCTCGTCCGCCGTTTCCACCACCAGCTCCAGCTTTTTCTTCTGTTCGTCCACGGACAGGTTATTGCCGTGGTGGGTGCTGGAAAAGCCGCATTGGGGGCTGAGGCAGAGCCGGTCCATATCCACATACTGGGCGGCCTCGTCCAGGCGGCGCTTCAGATCATCTTTGGGTTCCAGTTCGGGGAACTTGGAGGTGATAATGCCGGCGACGATCACCTGATAGGGCTTGGTAAAGCGCAAGGGCTCGAACCCACCGGACCGGTCTGAATCGTATTCCATGAAGTAGCCGTCCACATCCAGGTTTTCGAACATGATCTCGGCCACGGGCTCGTATCCGCCTTGGGCCATCCAGGTGCTTTGGAAATTGCCCCGGCACATGTGGGTGGTGATCATCATGTCGTCGGGCCGGCCGGCGACGGCGCGGGAAATAGCCTGGCCGAAGGTAGCGACCATTTCGTCCGGATCGTCGCCCCGCTCATAGACGCCCTTGCGGAAGTCCTCGTCGCACAGATAAGCGAAGCTGGTGTCGTCGAACTGCAGATAGCGGCAGCCCAGGTCATAGATTGCGGCTACCTCGTTGGAATAGGCGGCGATCAGATCGTTCCAGAATTCCTCCAGATCGGGATAGGCTTCCTCGCTGATGCCGGCGCGGCCGCTGCGCAAATAGGTCATGCCGGGGGCGGGGATGCAGAACTTGGCCGTTTCCTTAGTCAGCGAGTTCACATAGCTGAAATGCTCCCGCATATAGCCGGTGTTGTTGCCGATCTTGCCGGCGGTCTTGAAGGTCGGCACCGTGCCGCCGCCGGAAAACGCGTGGCCATAGGTCTCGTAGTTCAGCTCGATCCCCTCGAAGGCGGCGATGAAATCCAGATGCCAATAGTCCCGGCGGAATTCCCCGTCGGTGATGGCCTTGATGCCGGTGGATTCCTGCAGCGCCACCACATCCGCCACGTGTTTGTCTTCCAGCTCCTTCAGCGCCTCGGCGGACAGATCGCCATTGCGCCATTTGTCCCGGGCCTCGCCCAGTTCCTGTGGACGAAGAAGACTGCCGACATGGTCGGCGCGGAACGGCGGTTTGGTGCGTGCGGACATGATTTCCCCCTTATGGATTTTCGAGCAGCAGTGAGAATGCCTTGATTAAGAATATTACACCCATGCCCATTGCGAAATACTGTGTGAGACCTTTGAAGAAACTATCGCTCATTTTTTGGACGACTTTCCGGGCTGCAAGATTTCCCAAATAGGCGGTCGGGATGACGGCGATATAGAGCCAGGCCGGCAGTTGAACGAATGCGTCCTCGAAGAATCCCAGGATCACCGCGAAGTAGATGATCTTCATGATGTGGCCCAGGGTCTGGGTGAGCCCCTTGGTGGCGTGGATTTCAAACCGGGTGAGGCTGGTGCGGACGAAGAATATGTCGAGCAACGGTCCCGACACGCCGGCGGTCAACTGGGTGGCCGAGTTGATGAACCCGCAGACGTAGGAGTTGCTGGGACGGACGATATCCAGGGCGTAGCCCTTGGGCACCAGGAAATTCACGAACGGCATGATGCCGAGCAGGAAAAACAACAGGGTCTTGTCCGGCACGAAGGTCAGCCAGGCGAACACGGCCAGGCAGACGGCCGCGCCCGCCATATAGCGTCCCATGATGTCCCATCGCAAATGCCGCCAATAGATGATGGCGCGTGACCCGTTTGATGCTGTTTGGGTAACCCCGTGCAGCATCATGGTGACCGGCACCGGCAGGATCCAGGCGAATATGGCGATCAGAATGGTGCCGCCGGCGAGGCTCAACACGCCGCTGATGTAAGAGGTCGCAAAAACGGCGACGAGAAGAGACGCTGAGAGGAAGTCCACGTGCGAAGTCTTACGCCGGTACGAGCCGCAGGGGCAGGGAGTCCAGCACCCGGATGGTGTTGTTGAGCCGCCGTTTGGGCTCGCCTGTCAGTTCCAGCGCCTTCACCCGTTCCGCCAGCTTGCGGAGGATGATCTCCCCCTCGGTCTGGGCGACCTGCTTGCCGACGCAGCGATGGATGCCGGTGCCGAAGGACAGATGCGCCTCGGGCCGGCGGGTAATGTCGAAGGTCTCCGGGTTTTCCCATTTGCGGGGATCGCGGTTGGCCGCCCCCAGGAATAGGACGACCTTCTCATCCGCCGGCATTTTAACGCCGGAGACGTCCGCCGACTTCGCGGTGGTGCGGTAGAACGTCTGCACGGTCGAATCGTAACGCAGGCATTCCTCGAACGCCCATTTGGCTTGAGAGGGGTCCGAGTGCAGCAAGGCCCATTGATCCGGATTCTGGGCGAAGGCCAACAGCGCATTGCCGATGGCCGAGATGGTGGTGTCCACGCCGGCGGAGAGGAGGGAGCGGACCAGCATGCCGGCCTCCTGCTCATTGATCTCGCCGTCCTCGACCCCCTGGTAGATGAATTCACCGAAGCCGCCCGGCGCAATGGCGTCCCGGTTGCAGTGTTCCATGACCCAGGCGGTGACGTGCTGCGCGTCTTTGACGCTTTCCTGCCGCAGCCAGTTGTCGGGGCCGAACACGTTGAACAGCATGTTGCCGTAGATCAGCA
>JAYQGD010000009.1:0-15641 GCA_038140415.1 Rhodospirillaceae bacterium | reverse complement strand
GGGTAGGCCTACAACAGCCCCTCGTCGTCGCCGAGGTAGTTCTCCTCGTCGCTGCCGAACAGAGACTCAACGTAAGACATTTCGCTCCGCAGGCCCTGGCGCTTGATCAGCTTCATCTGCGCGCCTTCCGGCAGGTCGGTAAAGGAGAAGGTGCCGTTTTCAATCAGGATGTCGATCAAGTCTTCCGTCACACGCGCGAGCGACAAGTCAGCCTGGATCCATTCGTCGTTGTTGACGATGTTCATCACATCAACTTTCAGGAACTCGTGTAGTTCCTCGCTGCCGGCGGGCACCTCTTCGTTGGCGCCTTCCTCGGGCGCCTGAAACACGGCGTTGATCTTTCCTTCGGCATCGCGTCGGACAAACGGCATCGGTTTACTCCTCTCCCAACGGCGGATGGGTCTATGAGATATATAAGCGCACTATATAGGAATTTCAAAAACCGTAAACGGTTCCAGGATGTTAGAGGGTCTTCAGGGGCCGGTCTGTGATCAAGCGCACGTCGGAATTCAGGCGGATTACCGGCGGGCTATTGGCCTTCCCGCCACCAGGAGAACATGATCGCGCCGCACACCAGCAGCAGGAACGCCAGCGCCGGCATCAGCGAGATTTGCCGCACACCGGTCACCACATAAGCGCCGTTGCGCTGCATACCGAGCCAGCCGCGCCCGGCGCCGCTGCGGCCCGGTTTGGTGCGGCGGAAATCGGGCACCCCGTCGGCGATCCAGGCGACGCCGCCGTTACTGATTTTGACCAAGCTCGCCAGTTTATCCGGTGAGGCGCGGAGATCAGCAAGCTCCGGCGGGTTTAGCCGCCCAACCGCCGTCATGGTGCGCCTGCGGCCGTCCTCGATGCGGTAAAGCCCGGTCTCGGTGGTCTTGATCGTCGCTGTCGCCGCGCCGTCCTTGGTTTCGGTCAGCCGCACGATCTCCTGACGGCCGGAGGGCGGGGTGACCGTGATCGGCGGCACCGCCGGATCAAGACTGCGGCGGAGGATGGTCAACTGATCACCATTGACCACGGCGCGGAGGTCTTCCTCTTCCAGGTCCGGTTCCTTCATCAACCAGTGGGACAAGCGGCGCAGCAGCTCCGCATGGGGCCCGCCGCCGTCATAACCCTTGGCCCACAGCCAGATATGATCGCTCATGAACTGGGCGATGCGGCCCTTGCCGACCCGGTCCAGGATCAAGAGCGGCTTGCCTTCCGCCCCGTTCAGCAGCGTATGACCGCTCTTGGAGATGGCGTCGATCTGGCGGAACCAATGGCCCCAGGTCGGGTCTTTCTTGCCGCCGTCGCCGGGCAGCCCGGCGGTGACCGGATGACGCCGGCCCTTGTCGGTCAGGGTCGCCTTAAACGCGCCTTCCAGGATCGGCCCGTTGGGATCGCCGGGCAAAATCTCGCCCAGCGGCGTGTGGATCATGGAGCGCACACCGGCGAAGTCAGGTCCGACGGCGGCCAGCACCGCGCCCCCTTCCCGCACATAGTTCTGGATATTGCGGAAATAGGCTTGGGGCAGGACGAAGCGCACCACATAGCGGTCAAACACGATGAGGTCGAATTCCTTGAGCTTGATCTCGAACAGTTCCCGGATCGGGAAAGAGATCAGCGCCAATTCATTGAGCGGCGTGAAGTCGTTCTTTTCCGGCGGCCGAAGGATGGTGAAATGCACCAGGTCCACGGACGGATCGGATTTCAGCAGATTACGCCAGGTACGTTCCCCCAGATGCGGCTGACCGGAGACCAGCAGCACCCGCAAGCGATCGCGAACCCCGTTGACGGTGATGACGGCCCGGTTGTTGATTAGCGACATTTCGTTCGGCATGGCCGCGGCTTCAAGCTCGATAATCGTGGCGCCGCCGTGTTCCATGGGCACTTCGATTTCCTTGGACTCGCCCACCGGGAGATTGAACCGACGGGCATTACCGCCATCGATGCGCACGGTCACCGGCGCCGACCCGGCGGACGTATCCGGCCGGTCCTCGATCTTTAATTGCAGCTTGATGGTCTTGCCGACGATGCCAAAGGCCGGGGATTTCTCGACGATCAGACGGCGGTCGCGCTCCCCTTTGTCGCCGGTCAGCAACACGTGCATCGGCGCATCCAGCTCGGGCGCCTTGGCGGCATTGGGGTTGGAGCCGCCATCCGCACCTTCGGCCAGCGGCGCATCGTGCACCTGACCGTCGGTGATCATGATCGCGCCGGCGAACCGGCCCTTGGGCAGATCGGCCAGCGCCCGGTTAAATTCCTCAAACAGGAAGGTGCCGTCCTTGGTCTCCTTGCCCTGGATCACCCGGACGTCCAAATCCTTGTACTTGCCCAGTTCCTCCAGCACCTCCTCGCGGGCCTTTTGCAATTGTTCCCGCCGGTTGCCGGCGTTTTGGCTGGACGATTCATCCAGCACCACCAGGGCGATATCGTTTTGACCTTCCCGGGATTCGCTTTGCAGATGGGGGTTCATCAGCGCCAAGGCCAGGATCGCCAGCGCCGCCATTCGGAGGAACGAGCCCCGCGCGCCCCGGAACAGCGCATAGAGCAGCAGCACCAGCCCGATGCCGGACAGGATGGCCACCGCTTCCCACGGGATCAGCGGCGCGAAGTTAATGCCGGTGATCCCGCTCATTGGCCGAGCCTTTCCATGATCGCCGGCACGTGCACCTGATCGGCCTTGTAGTTGCCGGTCAGCACATACATCAACAGATTGATTCCGAACCGGTAGGACATTTCCCGCTGGCGTTCACCGCCCGGCACCACCGGATAAAGCGGCTTGCGGGCGTCATCCAGGGCCCAGGCCGCCGCCCAGTCGTGGCCGCCGACAATGACCGACGACACCCCGTCATTGATGCGGGAGCCGTCCCGTTCCACCCAGACCCAGCTGCCGGTCCAGCGGCCGGGAAATTCCCGCAGCAGATAATAAGCTTTTGTCAGCACATGATCGGAAGGCACCGCGCGCATGGGCGGCACATCGAGATTGCGGGCGATCTCTTCCAGCCGGTCGGCGCCGAAATTGCTGCCGCCGCTGTCCCGCGTATCAAACAGGATGGTGCCGCCGGATTTGAGATAGCGATTGATCTTGGCCGCCGTGTCGACGGGGATAACCTCGGCCTGTTCGGTGATCGGCCAATAGATCAGCGGGAAATACGAGAGCTCATCGGTGCCCGGATCAATGGCGACGGGATCGCCAAGCTCCGCCGCGGTCCGGCTGTTGGCGATATAAGCCAACCCGATCAGGCCGGCGTGGCTGGTCTCATCAATCTGCCGGTCGCCGGTCCGCACATAGGCGACCCGCACTTTCAAGGTAGCGGCGAAATCCCGGTCATCGTTAAAGGGCGCCGGCCCCCGTTGCGGTACTGACTGCGCCATCGCCACCGCCGGCAGCAACAAGGCAATCACCAGCACCTGCGGCGCCACCTTGGCCATCACAAAGAAACCGCGCAACGCCAGGCTGGCAATGATATCGGCGAGCAACAGCAACATTGCCGCAGTCAGCACCCAGGCGCGAAGATCAGTTTCTTTGGCTTCCTGATAGGCTTCCCGGCTGACGCTCTGGCCCAGATCACCGAGCGCCAGATAACTGGTCACCGAGGGCGACAGATTGAAGGCGCGCCGCGCCGTTCCGTCGCCGTAGAAACCCGGCGGGTGCCGCGGATCGGGCTTGCGGCTTGCGAACTCGGTGGCCTTGAGGCCGAGCGCGCCGTCCCGAGGCGAGCCCAGCCGGCCGAACCCGTCGATATTCTGCACCGGTTTCAACAGCCGCTCATCGCTTTCCCCGGCCACGCCCCGGCTCAACTGCACCAGATTTTGCAGCATGCCGACGAATAGGCCGGACAGAGGCAGATTGGACCAGGTGGGATTGGCCGTGGTGTGCACGAAGACCAGCCAGCCGGCCCCTTGTTTCTCCGCGGTGACCAAGGGCGTGCCGTCGGTAAGCTGGGCCCAGGTCTTTTCCGGCAAATCGACGGACGGTTGCGCCAGTACCTGGCGGTTGATGCGCACGTCATTGGGGATGGTCAGCCCGGCGAACGGGCTTTTCTCGCCAAACGCGGCGAGCCGGGCGGGTTTGCTCCAGGAGAGCGCGCCGCCCAATTCCCGGTCGCCCTTGCGCAGGCGGACGGGCAGCATTGGGTCAGTATTGTTGGCGAGTCTCGGTCCGGCGAAGCGCAGCACCACGCCGCCGTCGCCCATCCATTTGGTCAGGCGATTACGGTCGGCCCGCGACATCTTGCCGGGGTCGGCCAAAATCAACAGCGCCAGTTCCCGTTTCAATAATTCCTCGACGCTGCCCCGGCGGATTTCGGTGAACGGCTCCAGGGCGCGGTCGAGATAATGCATTTCGTCCAGCAGCGGACGGTCGCCCTTCGGGTCCGCGCTGGTGACCAGTCCCACCGGCCGGCGGCGCCAGCGCTCGTCCACCAGCACCACACCGCCGGCGGAGGCTTCGCCCTCCAGCTCGATCAGCGTGATGCGGTTACGGATTTCGCCGGGCAGTTCCAGCTCGAGCGAGGCTTCTTTTTCCCCGGCGGCAAAGGTCAGCGCTTTGCGCGCCAAGACACCACCGTCCTGTCCCCGCGCCCGGACAGTCAAGGTTTCAGTCCCGCCCGCTTCCGCTCGGGTGGCTTTCAGGGTCAGGCCCGCCTGATTGGAGACCGGCGGCTGCAGCAACTTGGCCAGGTCCGTGCCCCCATCGGCGAACACCGCCACACTACCCTTTTTCGTCAGCGCGTCGGCAAACGCCCGGGCCGAACCGTGATCGATCCCGTCGCTGAGCCAGAAAATATCCGCCTTGCCGGAGACCGCGATATCGTTCAGCACGGCATGGGACGCCATCCGGTCCACGCCCCAGGGCTTGGGCTGGATGGCCTGAACCACCTCGCGGGCGGCATCGGCGCTGAGCAGGGAATTCATCGCTCGGGCCTGAGCCGCCGAACCGGGTGCGGTGGTGATCACCGCCACGGAACGGTTCTGCCGCTCCGCCTGGTTCAACAGATTATTGAAGGCGGTGCGCCGCTTGTTCCAGGTCTTGGCCGAGGCCCAGCCGTCATCGACCACCAGGACCATCGGGCCGTCGCCCTCCAATTGGTTGCCGGCGTTGAGCACCGGATGGGCGGCCGCCAGGATCGCCACGGTAATCAGGCTGAGGCGCAAGAGGGTGAGCCACCAAGGGGTCTTGGCGGAGCTTTCCTCCGGATTGACCAGCTTCATGATCAGGCGGATCGCCGGGAACGGCACGCGGCGCGGCGCCGGCGGAATGACCCGCAGCAGCCACCAGACAATCGGCAGCGCGATCAAGCCCAACAGAGCGACCGGGGCAACAAACGATAAGGCGCCTAATCCGAACATCCGGGTCTAAAACCTCCGATGCCGGTCTTGGGGCGCGGCCAGGGACGTATAGAGCGACATCAGCGCGGACTCAGGCGTTTGATCGGTCACGTGCAGCCCGTAACTCCACCCCGCCAGCCGGGCAATGGCCTGCAGCCCGGCGCGGTGATCCTCCAGGGTCTGGCGGTAACTGTCGCGCACCCCTTCGACCCGGCCGATCAGGGCCGAGCCCTCGTTCTCCATGCCTTCGAACCGGGTGCGCCCGCTGAACGGCAGGCTTGTCTCCGCCGGATCGATGATCTGCAGGATGTGGCCGTCCACGCCCTGATCCGCATACACGCCGACGGCGTGGTGGATATCCTCCAACGGCTCGAACAGGTCGCTCATCAGGACCAGCCGGCCGTATTTCGGCAGTTTCTCCACCGGCGGCAGGCTTTTCACTTTTTGCCCCGGCACCGGAACATCCCGCTCGCTCAGGGCCTGGGCCAAGAGACTGACCGCCATATTGCCCATGGTCGGGGTCGCGCCCCGGCCCAGCGGCGCGATATGCTCACCGCCCCGCACCAGCAGCGAGCCCAAGGCGAGGGTCAACAGTTCCGCCCGGTCCGCCTTGGTCGGCAGGTTTTTGCCGGAGCTGTAGCGCATGGACGGCGACGAATCCGCCCACAGCCAGACACTCTGCGCCGCTTCCCACTCGTTTTCCCGCAGATAGATCGTGTCGGAGCGCGCCGAGCGCCGCCAGTCGATCTGTTGCACCGGATCGCCCGGCTCATAATGGCGGTACTGCCAGAAGGACTCGCCCTGCCCGACACGGCGGCGGCCATGCACGCCCTGGGCCACGGTCGCCGCCACCCGCTCCGCCGCCACCATCAGGGGCGGCAGTTTGCTGCCGAGGAGTTCGGCGCGGCCGTGGAGTTCGGTTATGGGCGCATTCATGATCTGTTCCAGCGGTCTCCGGTTAGCCGATCCGCGCCGTCAGCGTGTCGATCACCTTGGCCATGGTGACACCCCCGGCGCGAGCGGCGAAGTTGAGCGCCATGCGGTGACGGAGCGTTGGATGGGCCAGCGCCAGCACGTCATCGATGGACGGCGCAAGCCGGCCCTGGATCACCGCACGGGCGCGCACCGCCAGCATCAAGGCCTGGCTGGCGCGGGGGCCGGGGCCCCAGGCCACATGTTCGTTCACCTCGGCCACATCGGATTCACCGGGACGGCCGGAGCGCACCAGTTCCAGGATTGCGTTCATCACGCTGTCGCCGACCGGGATGTGGCGGACTTGGCGCTGGGCTTCCATCAGATCATCGGCTTCGATGACCTTTTTCGGCCGGGCTTCGTTGGCGCCGGTGGTGGCCAGCAGAACCTCGCGCTCCGCCGCCAAATGGGGATAATCGATGTTGATCTGCATCAGGAAGCGGTCGAGCTGGGCTTCCGGCAACGGATAGGTGCCTTCCTGTTCCAGCGGGTTCTGTGTCGCCAGAACATGGAACGGCTGCGGCAACTGGTGGTAATGACCGGCCACCGACACCCTCCGTTCCTGCATCGCCTGCAAGAGCGCCGACTGGGTACGCGGGCTGGCCCGGTTGATTTCGTCCGCCATCAAAAGCTGGCTGAACACCGGTCCCTCGATAAAGCGGAACGACCGGCGGCCGGCTTCGCCTTCTTCCAAAACTTCGGAGCCCAGAATATCAGCGGGCATCAGATCCGGCGTGAACTGGACCCGGCGTTCTTCCATACCGAGAACCGTGCCGAGGGTTTCAACCAGTTTGGTCTTGCCCAGACCGGGCACGCCGATGAGCAGGACGTGACCGCCGGCCAACAGCGTGATAAGGGTCTCGTCAACGACTTGGTCTTGACCAAAAATGATCCGGCTGACGCCTTCCTTGACCTTCCGGAAACTTTCGCCGATGGATTCCAGTTCGGCGATGAGTTTTGAAGAGTCTGAATCCTGGCCGGCATCGAGGGCCTGGCCGTTTACTGCTTCTGTCAAAGTCTGTACTCCCCTTGGTGCAGCGGGAATGAAAAGTGGGTCATAACATAAAAGATATTACGTCCCTTTTACCCTCAGGAAAAACGGAGAATTCGGGCCGTTCCGTCGAAAAGATCGACCCTGAAACCGGACGTTTCCTGTGCGGTGATCTGGATATCCGGATCGACCGCGACGGCACTTGGTTTTACCACGGCAGCCCCATAGGCCGTAAAGAACTGGTGAAGCTGTTTTCCACCGTGCTGAAACGGGATGACGAGGGCCGCTATTGGCTGATTACGCCCGTCGAACAAGGTGAAATTGTGGTCGAAGACGTGCCTTTTCAAGCGGTTGAGATGGACGTCGCCGGTGACGGCCGGGATCAGGTCCTGGAATTCCGCACCAACGTTGACGAAATTGTGAAGGCGGACGCGGCCCATCCGCTGCGAATCTCTTATAACGAAGAGACCGGAGAGCCGTCTCCGTACGTGCTGGTTCGCGACAATCTGGAGGCCCGGCTGACCCGCTCGGTCTATTATCAATTGGTGGAATTGGGCGAAGAACGGGAGCTGGAGGGCGAAACGGTCTACGGCGTCTGGAGCACCGGGGAATTCTACGAAATCGGCAGGCTGACCGAATGAGCTGGAGTCTGGAAAATGTGCTGGCCCGGTTGAAGGCCTATGACGGGGAGGCCGGCCGCCGTTCCAATGAGGAGGCCGAGGTCAAAGGCGATCTGGACCCGAAGGACCGCAATCCCTTTGTCCGGGGCGACAAGCCCTTGCGTCCGGCGGCCGTGCTGGTGCCCCTCGTCAACCGGCCCGACGGCGTGACCGTGCTGCTGACCAAACGCACCGATCACCTCAACAATCACGCCGGCCAGATCAGTTTTCCCGGCGGGCGGGTGGATGACACGGACCGGGACGCGATCCACACCGCGCTTCGCGAAACCGAGGAGGAGGTCGGGCTGGCCGAAACACAGATCGACGTGGTCGGCCATTTGGACGAGTACATCGTCGGCACCGGGTTTCTGGTGAACCCGGTGATCGGCGTGATTGAGCCGCCGTTTGAGTTGACCCTGCATGAGCACGAGGTGGCGGAGGCCTTCGAGGCGCCCCTGTCTTATGTTCTGGACCCGGACAATATCGAACGGCACGCCAGGGATTTTAACGGCACCAAGCGACATTTTTTCGCCATTACCTGGAATGACTATTATATTTGGGGCGCGACAGCCGGTATGCTGCGCAATCTGTCGCAGCGCGTCTGGATATCCTCCGGCGCCTGAACCTCTAAGGAACGTTCTGCATGAGAATTTTCGTTCAGATCATTTTGCCCCTGATCACCCCGATCGTGATTTACACGATCTGGAGCTACTGGGACGCCAAGCGGAACAACACCAAGATGCCCGGCTGGGAAGAAGGACATTGGTTCTGGGTGCTGGTCCTGGGCTTTGTCCTGGCGGTGGCGTCTCTGATCATCATGGCGACCCTGGGGGCGGAACCGGGCGCGGAATACGTGCCGCCGGTCCTTAAGGACGGCAACGTTGTCCCGGGCCAATATAAATAGTCCGGCCTGACGGCCATGTCCCTCGACGCGCTTCTCGATATCGGATCGGTCCATACAAAATGGGTCGTCGGCATCATCGGCATCATCGTGTTTCTGTTTCTGATCGCCCGGCGGCGAAGCTTTTCCAAGAAGCGCTCCAGCGCGCCCCGGCGCCAGACCGAAGACCTGGTGGTCGAATGGACGTCAGGCGCGGGCGGACAAATTCCGGTCCAGCCCTGGATGGAAACCGGCAATATGAAGGCGTTGCTGGCCGCGCTGTCGGCCGGCGGCAAGGAGGTGCGCTTTGTCGGCGGCTGTGTCCGCGATGCTCTCCTGCACCGGGACGTGGGCGACATTGATCTGGCGACCCAGGAGCGCCCTGAGCGGGTGATCGAATTGCTGGAAAACGCCGGCATCCAGTCGATCCCCACCGGCATTGAGCACGGCACGGTCACCGCCGCTTTCGGCAGCGAGACCTATCAGATCACCACGCTCCGCAAGGATGTCAAAACCGACGGCCGCCATGCGGAGGTCGTCTTTACCGAGGACTGGAAGGAAGACGCCTTCCGCCGGGATTTCACGTTTAATACGCTGAGCGCCACGCCGGACGGCATGGTCTATGACTATTGCAACGGCATTCAGGATCTGGCGGAGCGGCGCATCCACTTTGTCGGCCAGGCGGAGAAACGCATTAAAGAAGACTATCTGCGCATCCTCCGGTTCTTCCGCTTTATCGCGACCCTGGGTATGCGCATCGACGACAAGTTCTCCTATCAGCAATGCATCCGCCATGCGCCCGAGCTCGCCAATCTCTCCGGCGAGCGCATTCGGGCCGAGCTGTTTAAAATCCTCGCCTCCGAGATCAAGTACGACGCCCTTAAACTGATGAAGGACGGCGGCATCGCCCAGCATTTCCTGCCGGAGCTCGCCCACCTGGATACCTTAAAGCGGCTGATCTGGCTGGAGACCACGGCCATCAAGTTCGACCATGTCGCCCCCGACCCGGTGCGCCGGCTGGCCGCCGCGATCGAGACCGACGCCGACGGGGTGCGGGAGATCACCCAGCGGCTGAAACTTTCAAACGCGGAGCGGGATCACTTGTTGGCGCTGGTGGAGCCCGCCTGGACCCCGGACCCGGACGCCGGGGAAGACACTGTGCGCGGCGCGCTCTACCGGCTGGGACCGGCGGTGGTGATTGATGTCGGCCTGCTGGAATGGGCGCGGCGGCTGACCATCATGCCGCGCCTGCCCCGCGAACAGACCGACGCCTGGCTGAACCTGATCTACACCGCCGATCACTGGGAGCCGGTCGAGTTTCCGATCCGCGGCCAGGATGTGCTGGATATGAATATCGAGCCCGGCAAATACGTCTCCGAGCTGCTGGCGCAGGTTGAGGACTGGTGGATCGCCGGCGGCTGCCGGGCCGGCCGGGACGCGTGTTTGACGGAGCTAAAGCGGGTTGTTGGGTGATCCGCTTCTTTAACGGCGACAACCCTGTGTCGCCCCCCATCCGGCCCTTCGGGCCACCTTCCCCCGCGAGGGGGGAAGGCTGTCCTATATTCAAGTCCGCAGCTAAATGCCCTCCCCCTTTACGGGGGAGGGTGCGGAGTCCGGGGCACCCCGGACAACGCGGGTGGGGGTGGAGAGAGAATAATTCACCACTAAGAGCACGAAGTTCACGAAGGGTTCAACTGACTAAATCGGCTTCGTGCCCTTTGTGTCCTTCGTGGTTTAAACCATGGGTACGCGGATCATACCCGGAACAAGTCCGGGTACAGGCTCTCGGTCCGCGCATGACGGTTTTTTAGAAGCCCCCCTAAGGCCAGGCGGCCATGGGCGGGAGCGACATCAGGATCGCTTCGGTGTTGCCGCCGGTCATCAGCCCGAACTTGGTGCCCCGGTCGATGGCCAGGTTGAACTCCGCATAGCGGCCGCGCTTTACCAGTTGCGCCTGCTTCTGCTCCTCGGTCCAGGACTCATTCATATGGCGGCGGACGATCTCCGGATAGATATCCCGGAACGCCTTGCCCACATCCTGGGTAAACGCAAAGTCCGCGTCCCAGTCGCCGCTGTTCAGATTGTCATAAAAGATGCCGCCGACGCCCCGGATTTCCTGGCGGTGGGCGATGTAAAAATACTCGTCACACCACTCCTTGAACTTCGGGTAATAGGCCGGATCGTGCGCGTCGCAGGCGGCTTGGAACGCGCCGTGGAAATCCGCCGTGTCTTTTTCGATCGGGAAAACCGGGGTCAGGTCGCCGCCGCCACCGAACCATTGTTTGGTGGTGACAATCATCCGTGTGTTCATGTGCGCGATGGGCACCAAAGGCGACCTCGGATGCGCCACCAGGGAAACGCCCGCCGCCCAAAAGCGCGGGTCTTCCGCCGCACCGGGGATTTGCGCGCGGAATTGCTCCGAGAACTCGCCGAAAACCGTGGAGACATTGACGCCGACCTTTTCGAACACCCGGCCCCGCATCACCGACATCACCCCGCCGCCTGCCTTCTCACCATTATCGGCGGGACGCTCCCAGGAGGTCCGCTCGAACGCGCCCACGGGCATGTCTTCGATGCCGTTGGGGCCGGCGACATCTTCTTCAATGGCCAGGAACGCGGCGCAAATCTCGTCCCGTAACTGGGCGAACCAGGCGGTCGCGGCCTCTTTTTGCTGATCAATCGTGTCGGTCATATATCTACTTTCCGCGAATTCTGCCTAATCCGCCTTGATTTGTCTCAAGGCTTCGCCGGTCACCATGGCGGCGGCGAGCGCCACATTAAGGGAGCGCGCGCCCCCGGCCAAGGGAATGACGATCCGGGCGTGAACCGCGTCATGCACCTCGTCCGGCACGCCGGCGCTTTCCCGGCCCAAAATCAGCGTATCCCCGGGCGAAAACGCAAAGTCCGTGTAGTCGGACGATCCTTTGGTGGTCAAGAGCACCAGCCGCCGATTCGCCTCGGATTCAGCCAGAAAGGCGTCCCAGGACGCGTGGCGCACCAAATCCACCATATCCACGTAATCCATGCCGGCCCGCTTCATCCGCCGGTCGCTGAAGACAAAGCCGCAGGGTTCGATCACATCCACGCCCAGGCCGAGACAGGCGGCCAGGCGGAGGATGGTCCCGGTGTTTTGCGGAATGTCCGGCTGATAAAGGGCCAAACGGGGCCGCATATCCATGAAATCCTTCATTTTTTTTGTGGATTTTAACTTTCCTAGCCCGAGAATCTGGACTATACCTTGCCCGCCTACAAGTACACAGATTCAGGAGAAATCCTCAGCGAGGGAGCGGGATGATCAGAACCGGAGAGACGCCGGTGATTTGACCGGAAATAATTCTTCGACATTCCCCCATTTACGACAATTGAATTAGTTTGCTACCAGTATCCGGCTGGCTCATGGCCGACGATTAGGACGATGAAAGAGGAATAAGGCATGTCTGACGCAGCAACTACCCATCAGGGGCACGCGGACGATGAAACCAAGCGGGATTTCCTGCTGGTCTCGACCGTAACGGTCGGCGCTGTCGGCGCGGCTTTGGCCGCCTGGCCGTTCATCGACTCGATGAACCCGTCCAAGGATGTTTTGGCGCTCGCCTCAACGGAGTTGAACCTCTCGGCGATCGAAGAGGGTCAAGCCATTACCGCGGTCTGGCGCGGCAAGCCGATCTACATCCGGCATCGCACCGCCGCCGAGATCGACGCGGCCAAAGACGTCAAACTTGCCGATCTGAAGGATCCCGAAACCGATGCCGACCGGGTGCAGAAAGCCCAGTGGCTGGTGATGATCGGAATTTGCACGCATCTGGGCTGCCTGCCCCAGGGACAAAGGTCCGGAGAGCCGAAAGGCGAGTTTAACGGCTGGTTCTGCCCGTGCCATGGGTCGCACTACGATACTTCGGGCCGAATCCGTAAGGGTCCGGCGCCGAAGAATCTTGCGGTGCCGCCGTATACATTCCTCTCCGACACAACAATTCGCATAGGCTAAGGGGCGAGACTATGAGCGACGCAGCTTGGAAAAACCCCGTGGTGAAGTGGATCGACTATCGTCTGCCGATCTTCACCATGATGAAACACAGCGCGATCGATTACCCGACCCCGCGCAACCTGAACTACTGGTGGAACTTTGGTTCCCTGAACGGAATTGTCCTGGTGATCATGATCGCCACCGGAATCTTCCTGGCGATGAACTACACCGCCCACGTGGACATGGCTTTTGACAGTGTCGAGCGCATCATGCGCGACGTGAATTACGGCTGGCTGTTGCGCTATGCCCATATGAACGGCGCTTCGATGTTCTTTATCCTGGTCTATATCCATATTTTCCGGGGAATGTATTACGGCTCCTATAAGGCGCCGCGGGAATTGCTGTGGATCATCGGCGTGATGATACTGCTGGCCATGATGGCCACCGCCTTTGTCGGTTACGTTCTTCCCTGGGGTCAGATGAGCTTTTGGGGTGCGACCGTGATCACCAACCTGTTCTCGGTGGTGCCGTTCTTCGGCGACGCCATTGTGACCTGGTTGTGGGGTGGCTTCTCGGTCGATAACCCGACCCTGAACCGGTTCTTCTCGCTGCACTATCTGTTGCCGTTCGTGATTTTCGGACTGGTGTTCCTACACCTCTGGGCGCTCCACACCCACCAGTCCAACAACCCGACCGGCGTAGACATCCAGGGCGATAAGGACACTATCCCGTTCCATCCCTATTACACGATCAAGGACCTGTTCGGTCTCGGCGTGTTCTTTATTTTCTATCTGGGCTTTACCTTCTTCGCGCCGAATTTCTTCGGCGAACCGGAGAACTACATCCAGGCCGATCCGCTGGTGACCCCGGCGGCCATCGTCCCGGAATGGTATTTCCTGCCCTTCTACGCGATCCTGCGGGCCGTCCCCGACAACTTTGTCGACGTATACGGCTGGCTGCCGGTGCTGATCGAAGCCAAGACCGCAGGCGTCATCCTGATGTTCGCCTCGATCCTCATCTTGTGCCTCCTGCCCTGGCTGGACGGATCGAAAGTCCGCAGCGCCAAGTACCGGCCGACCACGATGTTCCTGTTCTGGATATTCCTGGCGGACTGTTTCGTGCTCGGCTATGTGGGCGCGCAGCCGGCGGAAGGCACCATGCTGACCGTCGGGCGGATCGCCACATTCTGGTATTTCTTCCACCTGCTGATTTTGGTGCCCTGGGTAAGCAGGCGGGAGACGACAAAACCTGTGCCTGAGAGCATCAGCGCGTCCGTGACGGGCTCGTAGGCGAAGGAGGCTTAGAGATGAAAAAGACTTTGATCACAGCGCTCGCAGCCGCCCTTCTGGTGTCTCTCGACGTAAGCAATGTCATGGCTGCCGGCGCGGGCAAGGAACCGCCGAAGCAGAACTGGACCACCCAAGGCCCGTTCGGCAAATTTGACCGGGCCCAGTTGAAGCGCGGCTGGCAGGTCTACGCCGAAGTGTGCGCCGCCTGCCACTCGATCAGCCAGATCTACTACCGGAACTTGGTGGAGATCGGCTTCTCCGACGCGGAGATGAAGGAAATCGCCGCCGCCGCTGAAATTCCGGCGGACCCGAATGAAGACGGGGAAACCCACAATGACGGCGAACGGATCATGCGTCCGGGCAAACCCTTCGACAAGATCAAGGTACCGTTCCCAAACGATAACGCGGCCCGCGCAGCCAACGGCGGCGCCCTGCCCCCGGACCTCAGCCTGATGGTCAAGGCTCGGCACGGAGGTGCGGACTATGTCCGTGCGTTGCTGGCGGGGTACTCCAACGCACCGTCCGGCGTCGAGATGCAGGACGGTATGAGCTACAACGAATACTTCCCCGGCGCTCAGCTGGCGATGGCCGCGCCCCTGGCGGAAGATGGCGTTGAGTATGCAGATGGCACCAAGGCGACCGTGACCCAGATGGCGGAGGACGTCACGGCCTTCCTGATCTGGACGGCGGAGCCGGAGCTGGAAGACCGGAAACGGATGGGCATCAAGGTCTTGTTGTTCTTGATCGTTCTGACCGGCATGCTCTATGCCGTGAAACGTAAGATTTGGGCTGATCTGCACTAAATCCTTACGAGAAATTCACTTGCCTTCAGCGGGCGTTTGGATAGGTTGATACCTCCAAACGCCCGTTGTCTTTTGGGCGTCTTTACAGGTAAACCAAAATCGGGAGGAAACCGATGAAGACCGCTCTCAGGTCCTTAATTGCACTATCCGCTCTGCTTCTCATTACAGGAAACGCCATGGCTGCCGGCAAACCCATCGTTCACTTTAAAACCAGCATGGGAGATTTCTCCGTGCAGTTGGAACCGGAAAAAGCGCCGAAGACCGTCGCCAATTTTCTGCAGTACGTCCGGGACGGCCATTTCGACGGCACCATTTTCCACCGGGTGATCAACAAGTTCATGATCCAGGGCGGCGGATTCACCACCGACTATCAAAAGAAGCCAACCCGCGGGCCCATCGAGAACGAAGCCGATATCGGCCTGCCGAATGAGCGCGGCACCATCGCCATGGCCAGAACTGGCGATCCACATTCGGCGACAGCTCAGTTCTTTATCAACACGGTCTACAACAAGTTCCTCAATCACACCGCCAAAAACCAGCAAGGCTGGGGCTATACGGCGTTCGGTCAAGTCATCGACGGCATGAACATCGTCGGGCGCATCGGCCGGGTTGAAACCGGCGCGGGCGGGCCGTTCCCGAGCGATGTGCCGCAGAAACCGGTGGTGATCGAGAAAGTGACCATCTCGTCCAACTAGATTTACCAACAGGGGGCACACATGGCGGACAGCACCACGCCGGTCATCGGCATCATCGGCGGCAGCGGGCTC